>NZ_LWMS01000046.1 GCF_003149675.1 Methanosphaera cuniculi
ATATTAATAATATATATCTAAAACATTATAGATATATTTTTTACTAAAAAATAAATATATTAAAATACAAATATAAAAGATAGTATAAATTAATAAATTAAAAATCAAACCCACTTGATAATATATAAATCTAAACACCACCCCAAAAAAAATATGAGAAATTTTTTTTATCAAAACAATTCTTTAAAAAATAAAAAAGAAACACAAAAAAAGATGATCAACTGGGGAAAATAATACTATTAAAAAAAAACTACTTTTTTACTTAAAAAAATAAAAATATTAAAAAACTAAACACCTAAAACATGAAAAAAAGTAGTAACAATTAAATCTAAAAAGAAATTCCACATTAATAAAAAAAAAGGGAAGCATAAAAAAACGGAACGTGGAATAATAAAATCAATCTAATAAATAAAAAAAAACATTTGAGGTAAAAACAAAATGTCTGAAGCATCATCAAAAGAACTATATGAAGTAAAAAAAACACTAAAAGAACTAGAAAATAAAAAAGGACGAGGAACTGAACTTGTAAGTGTATACATCCCACCTGAAAAACAAATAAGTGATGTAGCAAAACAAATGAGAGACGAACTCGGACAAAGTGCAAACATAAAAAGTAAACAAACACGAAAAAACGTACAATCAGCAATAGAAGTAATCATCCAAAGACTCAAACTATTCCCAAAACCACCAGAAAAAGGACTAATCATGTTCGTTGGAATGATACCAAAAGGCGGACCTGGAACTGAAAAAATGGAAACATACGTATTCCAACCACCAGAACCAGTACAAACATACACATACCACTGCGATAGCCAATTCTTCATAGAACCACTACGAGACATAATAGAATACAAAGAAGTATACGGAGTATTAGTATTAGATCGTAAAGAAGCAACAATCGCAGTACTCAGAGGAAAAAGAATAGACATCGTAAAACACTTAACAAGTGGAGTACCAGGAAAACACAAAGCAGGAGGACAATCACAAAGACGTTTTGACCGTGTAATTGAACTTGCAGCACACGAATTTTTAAAACGTATTGGACGCTACACAGATGAAGCATTCATGCCACTAAAAGATGAACTAAAAGGAGTTCTTGTAGGAGGACCAGGACATACCAAAAATGACTTCGTAGAAGGAGACTACATAAACTATGAAATAAATGATAAAATCATAAACATAGTAGATACATCCTATACAGGAGATTTTGGAATACGTGAAGTAATAGATGAATCTTCAGATGCACTAGAAGAACTAGACATCATGAAAGAAAAAAAATTAATGCGTAAATTCTTAACAGGACTAATATCAGAAAGTGGACTATCAACATATGGAGAAGATGAAGTACGAAACAACCTACAAATGGGAGCTGTAGAAACACTTATAATATCAGAAAACCTAAAATCCAGAAGACTCACATTTGAATGTCCAGCATGTGGAACAATAACACAACAAACAATACGCCAACATCAGGATATACCAGAAGAAAGATGTCCAAACTGTAATGAAATCATGAAAGTAGTCAAAAATGAAGAAACAGCAGAAGAACTAATTGAATTAGCAGATGAAGTAAATACAGATGTAGAAGTAATATCAATAGAAACAGAAGAAGGAACACAACTAGATAAAGCATTTGGTGGAATTGCAGGAATATTAAGATACAAAGTAAAATAGATTTAAAATAAAACCTTCACCTTCACATTTTATTTTTTTTTTTACATTTTTTTTAAAGAAAATTATTTTAAAGTATAACTTGAATATTTTTTTTATTTTAAATAATTATAAGTTCTAACTTATAAGTTATAACTATTTTTTAGTAAAAAAAGAATTAGATGTGAGAGTGTTTATAGATTTACTCCCATATCTAATTGTTCGGTTAGTTCTTTGTATCTGTTTCTGATTGTAACTTCTGTTACTCCAGCAATGTCAGCTACATCACGTTGTGTTTTACGTTCACCTAGAAGTACACTTGCAATGTAGAGTGCTGCTGCTGCTACTCCTGTAGGTCCTCGTCCACTTGTTAATCCATTTTCCATTGCTTGGTTGATGATTTCTATAGCTTTTGATTGTACTACTCCTGATAGGTTTAGTTCACTTGCAAATCTTGGAACGTAGTCTATTGGTGAGGTTGGTGGTAAGCGTATATGTAATTCACGTGTTAGGAAACGATAGGTTCTTCCTACTTCTTTTTTACTTACACGTGATACATCTGCTATTTCATCAAGTGTTCTTGGAACTTTACATCTTCGGCATGCTGCATATAGGGATGCTGCTACTACTCCTTCAATACTTCGTCCTCTGATAAGTTTGTTTTCAACAGCATTACGGTATACTACTGATGCTGATTCACGTACTGATCTTGGTAGTCCTAGTCTGGATGAATCACGGTCAAGTTCACTTAGTGCAAATGCTAAGTTACGTTCTGTTGCACCACTAATTCTGATTTTACGTTGCCATTTTCTTAAACGATACCATTGTGCACGATTTCTTGCTGGAATATCACGTCCGTAGATATCCTTGTTTCTCCAGTCTATCATTGTGGAAAGACCTTTATCGTGTATTGTGTATGTAATTGGAGCCCCTACTCTTGTTCTTTTATCTCTTTGTTCATGGTCGAATGCTCTCCATTCAGGTCCCATATCTACTATGTTATCATCTATTACAAGACCACAGTTTCCACATACAACTTCTCCACGTTCATGGTCGTTGATGAGTTTAGTTGAACCACATTCTGGACATTGTGTTTCTTTTTTCTCCATTTCAGCAACGTCTTCTTTCATTTGTTCTTTTTCTGAAAGTCTGTTGTTGTTTTCTAGTTCTACTTCTAGTTCATCTGTGTCTGCTGTGTCGATTTTGATGATTTCTTCAACATCTAGGTCTGATGTTGACATTAGTTCAATGTCTGATTCTTCTGGTATTATTATATCAGCTTCACTTTTTGGATCTGAAATGATCATATCCATATCATCAGTTTCTGTTGTTATATCATCTGTTGTGCTATTGTCATCTCTGAAGTTATCCATGATTTCAAGTAGAGGATTTGGTTTTTTAGGTCTGGTTTTCTTTGCTTTTTTGTTTGTGGTTTTTTCTTCGTCTTTTTTTGTTGTTTTCTTTTTGTTTTTAGATTTTGGTGGTCTTCCTGGTCCTCGTTTTGGTTTACTGTCTGTTGTTTTGTTTTTTCTTGGTCTTCCTGGTCTTCGTTTTGGTTTTTCTTCTTCCTCTTCTTTCTTTTTGTTTTTAGATTTTGGTGGTCTTCCTGGTCCTCGTTTTTTAGGTGGTTCTTGTTTTTCGATGATTGTTGTGTGGTGATGTTCTATTTCATCTTCTTTTCTTGTTTTTCTTGGTCTTCCTGGTTTTCTTTTTTGTGTTTCTTCTTCTGCTTTTTTGGTTTTACGTGGTCTTCCTGGTCCTCGTTTTTTTGGTATTTTTGGTGTTGGTTCTGGTGTTTCTGGTTCTTCTTTTGCTTTTGCTTGTTTTTCTGATTTTAGTGTTTTATGAGGTCTTCCATATCGTTTTTTCCGTTTTAGTATGCCTGACGTTGTTTCATCCTCCTCTTATTTTTTCTTCTTCTTTGAGTTGATAAGTAAACTACTTCTCCAGGTTTGGCTTTTGTGTAGTATTTGTTATTTGTTTTTATTGAGATGTATGGTTTTTTGGTTGATCCGAAAATGTCGTTGACTTTTCCTATTGGCTTGTTTTGTTTATTTATAATTGTGCTGCCAAGTTTTGGAGTTATTTTTGTTGGTATGATTAGTTTGTTTGTGTTTGTTATGTGGCTTATCATACCAAGTTCTTTTGGTTTGTTTTTCTTTTTTGACATTTTATATCTTATTTTTAGGGGGTTTTATTATTATAGTAATTGTGTTAATTTCTAGAGTTTATTACATCTTAATAAGATTTAAGTAAATAGATTATTTGTTAAATATGAAAATTGTAGTTTCTATGTATTAAAAAATGAGTAGTTTTATTATTTTATATCGTGTACTTTATTGTTTTTTTGGAGGTAATATTATTTTTTTTTATCTCTTATTTTGTAGTTGTTTGTTGTTTTTTATGGTGGCTATTTAACTTATTATTTATTAAAACAAAAATTCTGTTATTATTTTTTTTACTATATTATTTTTTTTTTAATTTTATTGATGGTAGCTAAGTTTTATTTATACTTAACTATAATTCTTAATAATAATTTTATTTTTCTTATTATTTAAAGTTTTAGGTATCTTTATATATAACATAATTTTAATTTATCTAAAAAAAGAGTAAAATAGATGTATTTCAATTAGATTAATAAAAAAAAGAAAAAAGAAGTAGAATAATTATTTAAATTCCTAAAATATCATCTAAATTAAGATCTTCGTCAACTAATTTTTTAATACATTTATCTTCAAACTTCTTGATATTATTAACTTCTTTTAAGATAGTATCCACATCATCTTGTGATACTATAACAACACCATCACTATCTCCAATTAGAAGATCTCCTGTTTTTATTATTCTATCATCTATTATAATATCTTCACCTATAGTACCTTCATATGATGGAAGTCCAGCATTTGATCTTGTTGTTTTTGAAAATACTTTATATCCTAGATCTTTTATCTCATTTGTATCACGTGATGCACCAAATATTACTGTTGCTTTAAGTTTATTTTTAAGTGCTGCTGTTGATGCCATTTCACCCCATACAGCTTTTTTATCATCTGAACATTTAACAAATAGTATTTCATCTTCTTTACATTCATAGATTGCTTTTATTAATGTTCCCCAATCATTTGAATCTGTTTGTGCTGTTCTTATTCTACCTACTACTTTAAATGAATTATCTATTGGCTTAATACCTTCTATTACTCCACTTATATTAAATATATTTTTCATTGCATCTGATACATTATCACTACTTGCTTTTTGTTCAAGATTTTTTTCTGTAATTTTCTTTTCTTTTCTATTTTGTTTTAAGATACTTTTTGGTGTTATTTTAGCCATGTTTTATCACCTTTTTTTTGGGGAGATTAAATCCTATTTTTTTTTTATGGAAATTCTTTTAAAAAAATAAATAATAAAATTCCTATTTTTTTTTCGAGGAGGTGAAGATTTTAAAAAAATAATTTAAATAAGAATAATTTTTTTTTGTTTAAAATTATTAATATTTTTATTCTTATTTGAGTAAAAAAAATAATTAAATTAAGATAGTTAAAAAAGTTTTTAAAAAATAAATAAGTAAAAAAAAGAATTCCAATTAGAATAAAATATCATACTTCTTTATTATTGGAATTCATGTTCTTTTCATCTTAGTCTTGGTGTGTTTCTACTTCTTCAACTAATCTTTTTCCTGCTACAACTTCATCTACACTATGAATTGATGCACCATATTGTTCTACAGCTTCACGTATTTTTTCATAGTTAAGATCTGTTCCTTCCATTGTTACTTTTACATTTTCTGTATCTTTATCAATTTCCATTAGAGTAATATTTACTCCATCTACGCCATCAAGATCACTTAGATACATTGCAAATGATGGAAGTGCTGGTGTGTGGGGTTTAAGTATGTCTAGAACAACTCTTATTAATGAGTTTTCCATTTATAATCATTCCTCCGATTAAAAATCTTTTATTTTTTTTGTAATAATTTTTTGTATAAAATAATTTATCATTTATATAACTTATATTTATAGGAAATATATTCTTTTCATTTTTTTTTTATAATTATGTTGATATGAAAATTTGATAAAACTTAATATAATATATAAAACATACTTAAAAAATGTATTAAAGAAAATTTAAAAATAACACTTTAATAAAATATTTTAAATCATAAAAAAGTTCTAAGTATATTTAAAATGCTCATCTAAAATGATGATAAAAATATTTAATAAACTTTATTAGATCTTTATAATAATTTCATTAAAAATTTTAAATAATTTAAATAAAAGAATAATAAAAAAAAAGTTCCATTTTTTTTTCTTCGAATATAGTAATATTCTTAATCTATTTAAAAAAAAGAAAAAAAATAGCTAAAAAAAAGTTTTATTATAATTATCGAAAAAATTCATTAAACTTAAAATACATTGGATTTTTTTTTTAATTTGTATGAAAAACTATTAAGATATAGAGATTATTAATTCTAAAAAAAAAATGAAAAAATATTAAAAATTGAATATAAATTTACAAAAAATAATAGATATCTTAAAAAAAACAATAACATACAATCCAAAAATAAAATAATAATTTATGAAATTACAAAAAAAAATAATAATACTTTTTATCTACTAAAATTTGGGAACTTAATTAACTTATATTAAAGACAAAAATTTTATTAAAATACACAAAAAAACTATATAAAAATAAAAAAAGGCGATTAAATGACACATAAAAATGCCAAATACTTCAGTGATGAAGATTATTATTATATGGTTAAAGATGAAATTACAACAACAAAATACTTAATTCACTCACAAATAAATGCAAAAGGATTTGTAGAAAAACCAGATGTTGTAGGAGCAATATTTGGGCAAACCGAAGGACTATTATCAGATAGCCTTGATCTTCGAGAACTACAAAAAACAGGAAGAATAGGAAGAATCAAGGTTGACATGACAAACAAGGCAGGTCGAACAAAAGGTGAGGTAATAATACCATCAAGCCTTGATCGTGTTGAAACAACAATACTTGCTGCATCACTTGAAACTATCAATCGTGTAGGACCATGTGAAGCAAGTTTACGAATAACAAAAATAGAAGATGTACGTGCTGTTAAAAGAAGAACAATAGTAGAACGTGCAAAAGAACTATATCAAGATATGATGGAAGACTTCACACCAGAAAGTTCACGTATGATTGAAGAGGTAAAAGAATCAATAAGAATACCTGAAATCATAGAATTTGGAGAAGATAAACTTCCAGCAGGACCAAACACCCCAGACTCTGATGCAATACTCATAGTTGAGGGAAGATCAGATGTATTAAACCTCCTAAAATATGGAATCAAAAATACAATAGCAGTAGAAGGAGTTAACATACCTAAAACTGTTGCCGACTTAACAAAGGATAAAACAGTAACAGCATTTCTAGATGGAGATCGAGGAGGAGATCTGATCTTAAAAGAACTACTTCAAGTTGGAAATATAGATTATGTAACCAGAGCACCAAGAGGTCAAGAAGTAGAATACCTAGATAAAGATCAGGTAATATATGCACTTAAAAATAAAACAAGCGTAGATAAACTAAAAAATCAAGTAAACTACAATCACAATCACTACAGATACAACAACAAACATTCCTACAATAATGATGAAAAAGACACTAAAGTATATGATATGAAACAACCAGTATCAGAATATAAAACAGATGAACATCCATTTAAACAAAAAAGCCCAAAAACATACAAAAATGAACCAGAACATCATCATATACAACAAACAACTAATCATCATAAAAACACATCAGAAATACAAATACATGAAAAACAAAAAGATAACAAAAAAGACACAAACAACAAAAAACAACATAAAAAACATGAAAACAAACAAGAAAATACAAAAAACAAGCCAAAGAAACTTAATAAATATCAGAAAATACTAAATCAACTAGCACACACAAATATGGGAAAACTATATGATGAAAACTTCAATGAACTAAAAGAAGTACCAGTAGAACAAATATATGATGAAATCAAAATAACTGATGATGTAAAAACAGTAATATTTGATGGAATTATAAGTCAAAGACTAGTTGATATTTCAAAAGAAAAAAACATAGAACAGCTAGCAGCAGTAAAAATGAGTGAAGTTGTAAAAAAACCTGAAACCATAAAAATTATAACAAAAAGACAACAACAATAAAATCAAAAAAGAAATATGATTCACAAAAAGTAATGTGAAAAAAAACTAATAAGTATTTTAAAAACAAAAAAAAGAGGAAATAGAAGATTAATAAATCTTTTTTTTACTTCTCAATTCTCTTTTTTCACAAAAAATCATTTTTTTTCATAATATTTTTTTCTAATCCATAAAACATAAAAAAACTAATTCTAAAAAAAAGGTTATACAAAACTAATTAATAAGAGATTGTTAATATGAACAATATAGATATTGAAACATTAGATTTTGAAGATTTAATAGAAGACTTTCTACTTGATCTTGATATTCAAAACTATTCAGAAAATACTCTAGAAACATACAAAGCAATATTAAATGGATTTAATAAATTTATTCAAACACAAAAAAAGAAAATTAAATCTGAAAAAGATATATTACACATATTTAAAAAATACATACAACATTTAAAAAAAGATAACAATGTATCAGCAAACTATCTGCGTCTTGTAACTGTTATTATCAGAATATTTCTTAAAACATCAAATATATCTATATATGAGGAAATTAAAGTTCCAAAAAGAACAAAGTCTCTTCCAAAATCATTAAATGAACAAGAAGTATATGACTTACTTCATGTTATGGATAATGAATATGATCCAAATAACTTAAATTATCGTAATATAATAAAACTTAGAAATAAGCTAATGTTAACATTATTATATTCAACAGGACTTAGGATATCAGAACTATTAAAACTTAATATTAATGATATAGACTTTGAAAATCATACTATTCGTGTACGTGGAAAAGGAAATAAGGATAGAATAGTTCTCTTTGATGATGAAACACATAAACTTATTGATGAATACATAGATAAACGTAATAGTATAAATGACATATTATTTGTTAACCAGAATGATGAAATGATTTCAGCACGTAATATTCAAATTATGATTAAAAAGTATGCTAAGAAAGCTGGTATTAATAAAAAAGTTACACCACATATTTTACGTCATTCTTTCGCTACTCACTTACTTCGAAATGGTGTTGATATTCGTGCAATTCAACAACTTCTTGGACATAATAGTCTTAGTACAACACAAATTTATACAAGTGTTGATATGAAAACATTAAAAGATGCATATGATGATGCATGGATTCGTAAAAATGATAAATTAAAAAAACAAGCATCAGAATAAAAAAAAATGAAGAAACTTTAAATCTGATGTAAAATTTTAATCTTCTAAAAAAAATGATTATTTTAGACTAAAAATAATTTATTTCTTTAAATAACTTTTTTTCTTATAAAAGAGTGATGAATTCTTTTTTTTCTTTTAATTTTTATGTGCTGTTATTATTGTATAACTTGATGAATTTATACATATTTTAGTATTATTAACTTCACAATAAAAATTCTTACCCTTTTTATAAATATTACAATTTTTATTTAAAATTAAACTCTTTATATAATCCACTATATTATCTGAATTTAATTCTAGATTTTTTTTTAATTCTATCAATTCCAAGTTTTGTTGTATTGTAATTTATGAATATTATTAAGAAGTACTTGTTTATCATTCATTTTTTTTTCATCTCTTTTAAAAAAAATAAGATCCTTTTTTTTATAAAAAAAATTAGTAGAAATTTGAAAATTTATATTTAAATTTAAAAAAAAAGTTAAAATAAAAAAAGACTTTATTTAGTCTTCTTTTGGTAATATTGATGTTGATATTCCTGTTGCAAGTAATACTTTTAATGTATCTCCAAATAAGAATGGTACAACACCAGCCATAATAAGGCTTAAAAGTGTTACTGTTGCTCCTGTTGATGTCATATAGAAGTATAAACCTACTAGTCCTGGTATGTATATTAGTACCCAGTTTGCAAATAGCATTAAAGCCATGGTTGCAAGAGGTTTACGTGCGTTGTTGTAGTTATCAAATACATATCCTGTGAATGTTGCTGCTATTATAAATCCGAAAAGGTAACCTCCACTAGCTGATAGTATTGTTGCAATTCCTGATAAACCATGACTAAACCATGGAACTCCAAGAACTCCGATAACCATGTATAATATCATACTTAGTCCACCATACTTTTCACCAAGTAATGCTCCTGCCATAAGAGCTGCAAATGTTTGGAATGTTATTAGTACTGGACTCCATGGTACTGCTATTGATACTTGTGCCATTAAACCTGTGAAACATGCAAATATAAATGCCATTAATGTCATTGTAATGGTATTTGCATTTTGTCTCCAATTATACCATGATGATTGTATTTCATGGATTTTGTTAATATTGATAAACAAAATATTAATCCTCCATTTAATTTAATTTAAAAAAAAGAAATTAAATTTATATTCTTTTTTTTGTTGTTTGTTTATAAAGTCTAATACTTTATTTGTTGTTTATAATATATAAATTAAAAAAAATATTAAAGAAAGTATCTAGATAATAGAAAAAAATTTAACTTTAAAAAAAGTTAAAAAAAAGAAGATTTAGTCTTCTTTTGGTAGTATTGATGTTGATATTCCTGTTGCAAGAAGTATTTTAAATATATTTCCAAATATGAATGGTACTACTCCTGCAATTAGAAGTTTAGCTAATGTTACTGTTGCTCCTGTTGATGTCATATAGAAGTATAAACCTACTAGTCCTGGTATGTATATTAGTACCCAGTTTGCAAATAGCATTAGTGCAAAACATTGAAGAGGTTTTCGTGCATTTTCATAGTGATCAAATACATATCCTGTGAATGTTGCTGCTATTATAAATCCAAATAGGTAACCTCCACTAGCTGATAGTACTGCTGATATTCCTGAATTTGCATCACTAAACCATGGAACACCTGCTACTCCTATGATGAGATATAAAATCATACTTAATCCACCATACTTTTCACCTAGTAATGTTCCTGCCATAAGTACAGCAAATGTTTGGAATGTTATTAGTACTGGACTCCATGGTACTGCTATTGATACTTGTGCCATTAAACCTGTGAAACATGCAAATATAAGTGCCATTAATGTCATTGTAATGGTACTTGCATTTTGTCTCCAATTATACCATGATGATTGTATTTCATGGATTTTGTTAATATTGATAAACAAAATATTAATCCTCCTAAATGATCAGTTTTTAAATTAAAAAAAAGGATTGTAATTAACTATTTTTTTCTTCTTATTATTTTTGTTTTTTGAGTATCTAGTTTAGTTGGATCTTTTGGTGCTATTAATGATGTTATTAGGGTTGTAATTAGTGCTTCAAGAGTATTTCGTACTATATTAGGTACAAATTTAACTATAAGAAGGCTAATTAATGATATTTTCACACCTCTTGTTATTAGAACAATAAATAATCCTATACAACCACATGTATGAATAAGAATGATATCTGCAAATAGCATTAATAAGAAACATTTGAGTGGTTTGTGTGATGTTTGATAATTGTCAAATACATATCCTGTGAATGTTGCTGCAAATATAAATCCTGATAGAAATCCTATATTTTCCGCAGCTCCATTAAATCCTCCATTTCCAAAGCTAAACCATGGAACTCCAAGAAGTCCTATTATCATAAATAGTGCCATACTTATTGCACCATATTTCTCTCCAAGTATAATTCCCGCCATTAGCACTACTAATACTTGTGGTGTGGTAATAATTGTTGTTCCTGGTATTGTAAATACTATTTGTCCCATTATTCCAGTTAAGCATGCAAATAATAGTGATAAGAGTAGCATGGTTTTTTTATCAGCTTTTTGTCTCCATTCATACCAGTGTGTTGTATTTTTTAATATTCTTTCTTTGTTCATAAAAAAAAGATCTCCTAAGATAATCATTACATATTTTTTCATTATCCTATAGTATTTTTTCACATAATCTTTTTTTATAATTTAAATTAATTTCATTAAATTTTTAGCAATGTTTAATATATCCATTACTATTTTTTAAAATCTTTAAAATATTAGTTTAATTTTAGGAATTTTATAATTCCATATATATTCTTTAAATCATCATATTTAAAAATATCGAAAACCATAGGGGGTATAGTTTTTATTATCTTGTTATATAATAAATTATATTAATTAGATAAAATATAAATTATATCATAATACTATTTTGTATAAAATTTTATACAATTTTTTTAACACAAAATAAATATTATCTAGTAAAAAAAATAGAAAAAATATTCTATTCTTATTTTAAAAGAAGATGTAGCCTTTTATAATTAATTGTTACATACTTAATATGCTAGATGAAAAAAAATAAAACATTAATTAATTTTTATTCGAGGGAAATAATGGCAACAAAAGTAGCAGAAATTAAAACTTTAAAACAAGGAAAATACTTAGTATTAGATGGTGAAGCTTCCAAAATTACCAGTATATCAACATCATCACCTGGTAAACACGGAGCTGCAAAAGCACGTATTGAAGCTGTAGGAATATTTGATAACCAAAAAAGAAGCCTTGTAAAACCAGTAAACGCTAAAATAGACATACCTATCATTGATAAAAGAGTAGGACAAGTTTTAGCTATTATGGGAAATGAAGTTCAACTAATGGACTTAGAAACATACGAAACAATTGATTTACCAATACCTGAAGAACTTAAAGATGAAATTACAGAAGGAAGAGAAGTAGAATACATCGAAGCTTTAGGTAACATGAAAATCATGAGAACAAAAGGTGGAAACTAATTCCACATCCTTTTATCTTTTTTTAAATAAAAATAAAAATTCTTAAACACCAAATAACTAAAAAACTAATTTTAAACAAAAATAATTCCAGAATATTAGGTAAACCTAATATAATGGTTATATATATGATGAATTATATAAATATTAAATAGTTAATTAGCTATAACTAGGAATGAATATAGTATTTAAAATTAATAATAAGAAATAAATTCAAAGTTACATTTAATATATAGTATAATTCTTCAAAATTTTTTTTTATTATAACTATTTTTATTATTATAAAAAAAATTTACACAAAAAAAATACTATGATAAGAAAAAAGTTGGAGAATAACCAAATATAATTTTTTTTATTTTTAATATTTAAATATCTAACCTATAATCATTTCTTTAAATATTACAAAAGGGGAAAATAAATCTACACAATTCAAATTAACTCCTGAGCTAAAAAAAAGTAATATTCATAGCTGATGATAACACATTTAAAATTAAATAGAATACTTTAAATTCTATTAAACTACATAACTTTTTTTTATCCTTATTTTTTATTTATTTTACACTTAAAAAACTTTTAATAATTGCTTAAATTTATTTTTAATTATCTATTTAAAAAAAAAGAATAGGAGTTTAAAAAAAATGTAAGGGTGGTTATTAATTTAGTCACGTGGACCCATGTATATTACAGGTAAATGTACTTCTGTTTCTACATCTTCAATTGGTGCATCTTCTGGTGTTGGTATGTATATTTCTGTTATTGGTCCGACGATATCATAATGATTTTCTATTGCATAATTTACCATAGCTTTTATTGTTTTATCGAAGTTTTTATGTGATCCTTTATGTCTTGCTGCTATTACTGTATGTTCTGTAAGTTCTTTAAGTCCTAATTTTCCTATTCTTGCAGCTGGTTTTCCATCAATATCAAAGTTTTTTACAGGCATTCCTACTTCAAACATTTGTGTTGTTTCTGCTCTTTCTTCCATGTCATTTTCATATGATCCATATGGAAGTCCTACAGCTTCAAGATTATTTTCAGCAATTAGTTCTCCTACTTCTTTTATGAATTCTGGAAGTTTACTGAAACTATCTGTGTGGGGTACATATGCGAGTTTTTGTTCTGGTATTTTTTTTACTTCTATTTCTACCATATTTAATCATCATCCATTTATTATAAAAAAATATTTTTCAATTATTAGTATTATTATTTTCAAAAAGTTTTTTTTTAATCTTGTTTCTTATTTATGTATTATTTTTTTTATCATTTAAATTAATTTACATGATTAAATATTATAAAAAAAATGATAACTTTTCTTTGGCATTTTTATTAATTATGAAATATAAAAATATACACTAAAAAAAAGGGAATTTTTTTTACATTATCCCTAAAACAAGGAGTATTTTTTTCTTATGCAAAAAAGAATTATTAAATCAACAAATACAGAAACTTCAGCACTAGGATTTGGAGCTATGCGTCTTCCAACAAAAGGTGGTCATATTAATCATGATGAGGCTTTAAAACTTATAAATCATGCAATTGATAATGGTATTAATTATATTGACACAGCATATTTTTATCATAATGGTGAGAGTGAAACATTTCTTAAAGAAATTTTATCAAAAAGACGTGATGAAATTCTTATTTCAACAAAACTTCCTGTAATGTTTGTAAATAAAAAAGAAGATTTAAGAAAATATCTGAATTTACAACTTGAAAGACTTGGAGTTGATTATATTGACTTTTACTATTTACATGCTTTAAATATTGAAAAATTTGAACAACTAAAAGAATTTGGTATTTTTGAGTTTCTTGATGAAATAAAAGCTGAGGGTCTTATTCGTCATGTTGGATTTTCATATCATGATAATTATGAACCATTTAAAACTATTATAGATAGTTATCCATGGGATATGTGTCTTCTTCAGTATAATTTTATTGATACAAATACACAGGCAGGATATCGTGGTATACGTTATGCTTATGATCATGATGTAAGTGTTTTTATAATGGAACCACTTAAAGGAGGTCTTCTTGCAAATAATGTGCCCGGTGAGGTTCAAAAGATAATGAATCAGGAGAATATAACTGATACTCCTGCAAGCTGGGCTTTAAAGTGGCTTCTTAATCATGAAGAAATCACATGTATTTTATCAGGTATGAATAAGATAAGTGAAGTTGATGAAAATATTAATACAACAAACAATACAACAATAAATTCAATACCAGATAGTATGTTAGATGTATATTCTAAGGTTAAAAAGGTATATGATGATCTTATTAAAATACCATGTACAGCTTGTGGATATTGTATGCCATGTCCATATGGTGTTGATATACCAACATGCTTTAAAACATATAACAACAAGCACATATTTAATAAAAATAGTCATGAATATATGATGGTATTATCTGGAATAACAGGATCTAAATCATCATATGCAAGTAAATGTCGAAACTGTGGAATATGTCTGTCAAAATGTCCACAACATATACAAATACCAAGAACACTACGCGAAGTATCAAAAGATATGGAATTTCCAGGATTTAAATACATGCTATGGTTTATATCAAATATTGGAAAACCAATATATGACTTTTATCTTTCACGAAAATAACCCTTTTTCCTCTTTTTTTATCCTTTTTTAATAAATATTATTTAATTATTAATAAAAATTTTCATAATTTTATACAAACTTTTAAACTTCTATCAAATTATTTATTTAGGATAGAAAAAAAATTTATTCTTTTTTTTTATCTTTCTATTTTACAAATAGTAAAATTTTAATGGAGGAGAATGAAATTTCAAATAAGAAATTAATAATTACTCAATTTCTCATAATTCTTGTAGTTATCTTAACACTTACAACAATAAATGCAGAAGATAACATAACAGATGATGTAAAATTACAAACACATCATGAAACACCTACAAGTAGTATAAATTATGAAACACCCATAGAAAAACAACATATCATCGAAGATACAACAGAAACTAAGATGATAAAAAAAGATGGAAGTGAAAATGTTGAACTTACATGTCATGATGTAGATGCTTATGTTGATAATATAATTGAAATTCCATATGAAACAACAAAACCATTAGATGATGGAATAATGACATATTATATTAATCGTAATATGATAGGTATTCAGAACTTATCAGATGAACATGACTTTTTTACATATAATATTACAGGTTATGATGAAGGATCTTATGATTTAAAACTTGAATACACAGCAAGTGATAAGTATATAAAAACATTTACAACAACAACACTTAGAGTATATAAGTATTCAATACAGACAGAAAATATGAAAATAATACTTAATGATGAAAATAACATTGACATAACATTTAATCTAAGATCAAATAATCAATACAAAAATACAGGAACAATCACACTATATAATAATACAACAGAAGTAATAACTCATAATATAACAGAGAATAATATCAAAATAACAATACCTGCAAGTTATAACTACCAGGTTTTAACACTCATATACTCAGGTGATAAATATTCAGAATCACTTAACATATCACAACTAATTTATGCTCAAAAACATAACCTAACACTTTTCATGCCAAGTGTACGTGGATATCATGAAGATATAATAAATTCAACAATTACATTTAATACAACACGAAATTTGAATGATGGATTTTTAAACATATACATAGATGATACATTATATCAAACTATGAATGTAACATCAAAAACAATAACAGCAAACTTTAATCTTACAAAATACCTTGAAGGACGATATAATATTCAACTACAATATGTAGGAAGTAATATTTTCACAGATTCAGTCTATAATACAACATTAACTGTTAATCGAGTAAACACACGTTTATATGCAAATAATATTACAACATATAAAAATAATACAATAAATCTTACAGTATCAATTACAAACTATGTTGATCATAAAGCAGATGGAATAGTTGAATTTATACTAGCAAATGAAAGTATAAAAACACAGATGATAAATGATACAAAAATAACATTCAATTATCCAATATCTGACAATCTGGAATATGGAAAACATGAACTTCTAATATTATATCATGGAACAAATCGGTATAACTCATCAAATCTAACAGTAAATCTTAATATTCATAAATATCCTCTTAATATATACATAAGAAATACAACATTTAATGAAAATGAAAATATCAAAGTTAATCTTCAACTTTCAAGTTATATGAAAGAAAATATAACAGATGGTATAGTAGATATTTACCTTAATGATAAGTATATTACATCAGCTAATGTTACATCAAATCTTATAAGTATCATATTTGATAAAAACATAACACCAAATTCTTATAATATGAAGATATTTTATTATAACTCAACATGTTTTAATGATACAACTCGAAATCAACAAATCAATATATCAAAGATAAACACAACCCTAAAAATATCACAATACCTAATGACTAAAAACATACTAAACATCACAACAACAATATATGCAAAAGATTATTCAAATATAACCTCAGGTTCACTACAAATAAAATTAGATAATAAAATCATATACATACAATCAATAAAAAATAACATAAACTCCATATTTTATGACATGAAAAACGAAACCATAACCAATCATACAATAACAGCCACCTACAATGGAACAAACAAATATCAACCAATAACAAATACAACACAATTTAACTACACACCACATAAAACAACAATCTACATAAAAACAAACAACACCATACAAAGTGAGCCAAATAAAATTATAACAATCAATGCAACACTAAATGACTATCAATCAAATCCTATAAATGAAACACTAAATGCAACAATACAAATAAAAAATACACAAATACAAACACAATTCATAAATGGAATACTAACATACCAATACAAAACAGACAACAAAGATGAAAATACAACAATAACAATAATAATAAATCCAATGCCATACTACAAAAGTACAAATCGAAACATAACACTAATAACACAACGAAACACCACATACATAAATACTAATACAAATATCCATGCAACAAAAGATGAAAACATAACAATCAACGCAACACTAAATTCAAATCAAAAACTAGTAAAAGGTAAAATACTAACAATAATCAAAATAAATCAAAAAACAATAAAACAAACATACTTCACAGATGGAATACTACAAATAACACTTCCACTAAAAGAACTCTACAATGACAACTACCAGATAACACTAAAAACACAACCAACAAGCCAATATCAACAAGCAGAAAAAAAACATAACTTTAAAACTAAATAAAAGACGAACCTACATAAGATCAAATAATATCCAAATACCATGCACAGATACAGCAATAATAAATGCAACAGTATATGACCAACTGACAAACAAGCCAATAACACATAATGTACAATATGCAATAAAAATAAACCAAGTAACACACAAAAAAAATACAACACAAAACGCACACATACTATATAAATACACAAACACATACCCAAAAATCTACACACTAACAATAATAAGTGGAGAAAATGGATTGTATATGAAATCAACATGGAATGGAACAATAAACATCACAATAAAAAAACTAGAAATACAATCACAAAACATAAAAACACTAGTAAAAAAGAAAATAACAATCAACGCACAACTATTTGATAAAAATAATAAAATAAACACCGCAGTAAATGTAGCAATAAAAATTAATGGAAAAACAATAACCACACTAAAAACATCAAATGGAATAATAAACTACACATACCAATTAACAGGTAAATACTCAGCAAAAACACATAATCTAACAATAGTAGCATCAGCAACACAATATAAGCGATCAGAAACAACAGTAAAACTCATAATAAACAAACAATATCCACAAATAAAATCACAAAACATAACAGTAAAACCAAATACCACCATACACATAAAAGCTGATATTCAATTATCTAATAAAAATATAGATGAAACAATCAAAGTTAACATAAAATTATCACGAAAAAATCTCTGCACAATGAATGTAACTCGAGGAAAAATAGACTATAAATACATGATACCTTCAGACTTTAAGCCAGGAATCTATGAAATACTAATACAATCATCAGAAACTTACATATACCATCATGTAACCATGTATACAACATTAAAAGTAGTAAATTAGAAAAAAAGATAATTTTTCATATTTTAGAAAGCAGGATTATTAAAAAAATAAGTTAAAATTAGAAAAAAAATTACTCAATAAAAAAAAAGTAGGTTTTATTAAAAAAAATGAAATAAAAGAAGATATTAATAATTTTTTTATCTTCTTATTTTTTTTTAGCTTGTAAGTTTTTCAGCTGATGTTGGATATGAACTTATAAGTCCATATCTAAAGAGTGAATATCCATATGATCCTACACTCATTACTGCTTTAGCATCACTTTCAAGTTCTGATTTTGAAAGTTTTGTAGTTGAACTTCCTTTATAGGTTTGAAGTACTGTTACAACTTTAGAATATTTAGCTTTTTTTACAACATATTCTGTTACATCTTTAAGCCAGTTTCTTCCTGCATTATAATCATACTTATATGCCATTGGTAGTAGTACATCTACATATGGACTTAGTGCTGCATAGTCTTGTCCATAATAGGTTTTTGTACCACCTTTTTCTGCAAATACATGCTGATAGTAGTAATGATGGGCTTTGTTTTTTAACTATTTGATTTACTGATTTTACAAAGTTTGTAATTTTTGTTGGATCTACAATACTTGGATTTGTTCCACTATATCGTACATAGTCAAGACAAATTCCTGATATTCCATCATATTTAACTATTTTTGTTATGAAGTTTCGTATCATATTTTGTTGTTTTGTACTTATGTCAAATCCATTACTTGTTGAAAAACAAATTACCCATCCATGTACTCGGATATTTGTACCTTTACATAGACTTATTACTTGTTTTAGTTTTGCTACATTATTTGTTGATGCTCGTGCTTGTACATATACATCTGTAACTCCTGCTTTTTTCCAAGCAGATACATTTGATGCTGTTACTTTTGCATCTATTTGTACAAAGAGTGATGTTATTTTAGAATTTAGTGTTGATGTTTGTATTTTAACTGTTTTTGTTGTGGTTTGTGCGTCAAGATTTACTTTAAATGTTGCTGTTCCATTGTTTTTAAAGCTTGTCTTTAGTGTTATTGGCTTGTTATTTAGTGTTATACTACTTGTTTTTGTTACTCCACAACCTGATATTGAATATGTACCTGTTATTGGTTGTAAATTTGGTGTGTATGATGTTATTGTTTTTCCATCATATAAGTTGTTTAGTGATATTATTGTTGTTATATTGGTTGTATTTGTATTTGTTGGCATGTTTAAATTTAGATATATCTAGTTGTTTATTGTTACATTAAATGCACGTGTTGATCCTGGTTTTGTGTTTGTTTCCCACCAATTTTTATCTGCAATAATTTTTCCTTGAGTATTATGTAAATCTATGCGTTTATTTGCTTTAAATATGGAGTTTGTTACAGTTACATATCCTCTGTAGTTGTATATTGCTCCTCCATCTGTGTTTCCATTTTCTTTAAATGTTGATCTGGTTATTGTTAGTTTTGTTGCTTCATTAAATATTGCTCCTCCATTTTTTGTGGAGTTATTTTTTGTGAAGTTTGTATTGGTTATTGTGTTTTTATCTCCACTTGTTTTTAGGTATATTGCATTGTTTTTATTTTCATTAAAGCTACATGTGTTTATGGTTATTGTTACTTTTCCATGTACATATACTCCTCCACCAAGTGATGCTGTATTTTTTGTAAATTCTGAATTTGTTATTTTCACATATCCAGTTTTTGATACACTGTTAAATATTGCTCCTCCATGATCTGATACATGATTTGTATTGAATTTATCATTTTGTATTGTAATATTTTGTGTGTTAAATATAGCTCCACCATATTTTGCTGTGTTTTCGTTTAATTTGGAGTATATTATCTTTGCTGATGATTGTGTGTTTATTGCTCCTCCATTTATTTTTGCATAGTTTTGTGTAAATGTGGAGTTTTGTATTGTCATTAGATTTTTGTTGTATATTGCTCCTCCATGTTGTGTTGCTTTGTTGTTGTAGAAGTATGTTTTATTTACTCTTAGAATTCCATCATTATAGATTGCTGCACCGTTTACTGCTGTGTTATTTATGAATTGTGTAGCTCTTATTTCATTATCTTTTCTGGATGCTAAATATACACTGCTGTTATAGTTTTCTGTAAAGTTATTTGCATATATCACTATTTTTCCAGTTTCTGTTGTGTATATTGCAGATCCCAAGTGTGATACTTGATTTTTATTAAATGTTGAGTATTGTGAATTCAGATATCCTAAATTATAGATTGCAGCTCCTTTTTTTGCTTTGTTTGATGAGAAGCTTGTCTTTGTTATATAAAGTGATACTTTATTATATATAGCTCCATTTGTTGATGTGGATTCTGCTATTTTCATACCTTTAAGATTTAATGTTCCTCTATTATATATTGCTGCTCCATTAGTATCTTTTGCATTTATTATTGTAAATGCTTGAAATGTTACTTTCACCTTGTCATTTATTGTAAATGCATGTTTCTGGTTTGCATCTATTATAGTATTTTGAGTTCTATCACCAAGTATTGTAACACTTTTATTTATGAATATTCCATTTTGTTTATAGACTCCTGCTGTAAGATGTATTGTTCCACCATTTGCTACAGTACTAAGTGCATTTTTTATTGTTGCTTTTGGAGCATCTTTATTTCCTGTATTTTTATCATTCCCTTTGGTACTTACATAAATGTCTTTTTGGGGTTGTGTTTCTGTTTTAATATTTTTAGAAGTTGTAGTTGAATTTAAAGAAGTTGTTGTTGTATTTGTTTTAGTGTTTTTATAATCAGATGATTGTATTTCATTGTTATGAGAATATGAATTAATATTATTATCTTCTATGTTATTTGTCTGTGTTTGGGTTTTTTGAACACTTGTCTTTTCATCTAATACATCATGTGTACTTACAATGTTATTTTCTGTGTTGGTTGTTGTGTCATTTGTTGCTGCTGCTGTGCTTATTGTAAGAAGTATTAGAAGAACAAGTATTATTGGAAATATTTTTAAAATTCTATTTTTATTAATATTATCACCTCTAGTTGTAATAAAAATATAAATTTCTGTTCTTCGTTTCGTAATTACTAGTTTTTCTTTATTTTAATATTTAATATTTTTCCAAATAGTTTTATATAGTATGAATTATTTTTTATTAAAAAATATAACTTGAATATTATTAAATTAATAAATTTATGAAAATTAATAAAATATTTTTTATTTTAAAAAAAAGTATAAAAAAATGAAATTAGGGAAGGTGATGAATAATTTTTTTTTTCTTAGTTTCGTATGATAATATATGCCATGTATATTATGAATAATATAAGTAGTATTATACCATCTTTTTTGTTAAAGTCACTTTTATCATATGCAAGAACATATGTTATAATTACACATACAAGCATTATAATAACATCTATAATCATAACAGGTGTAACAGCTATTGGTGTTATAAATGTTGTAAGTCCAATAATCATAAATATGTTAAATATACAACTTCCAAGGACATTACCAAGTGCAAGATCTGTATTTTTATGATATGCTGCAGTTATACTTGTAATAAGTTCTGGAAGTGATGTTCCAATTGATACTATTGTAAGACCAACAAGAGTTTCAGACATTCCAAGACTTAGTGCAATTTCCTTAGCTGATGCAACAACAACATCACTACCATAAAGAATAAATACAAGACCAAGAACAATATAAAGAATTATTCTCATATTAGATAAGTGAACATGTCCTACTGGCATATCTTTATTTTTATGTTTTATTTTATAGATAATAGCTCCAACATAAGCACAGATTATTAATATAAATATAAATCCTTCAAGTGAACTTATAACACGTCCAGATAGGATAAATATTAGAAATAGTACACTTCCAATTACTAAAAATAGATAATCTTGTTTTAGTATTGAATAATCAAGCTTTATTTTACATATTACAGATGTAGCTCCAATAACTGCAAGAAGGTTAAATATGTTACTTCCTACAACATTACTTATTGCTATTGCATTACTATGTTCAAGTGCTGATGTTATTGATACTGCAGTTTCAGGGGCACTTGTTCCAAATGCTACAATTGTAAGACCTATAATCATTGCAGGTACTTTAAGTTTTGTTGCAAGATCACTTGCTCCTTCAACAAAAAGATCAGCACCTTTCACAAGAAGAAAAAATCCTACAAGGAGCATTATAATTGTTACTATATTCATATTTGATCAATAAAAATTATTTTTTTTTAATAAAAAAAAAGGAGAGGAGAAAGAAGAAAAAAATATAATATCTTTTATTCTTCTTCTAGTTTTTCAAGTTCATTTTTAAGTATAGGTAAAAATGATCCTATATCTGTTACAACACTTATAACCTGTGCACTTCCACGATCTGAAAGTTTGGTTACTGATGCATTACTTATATCTACACATACACTTTTTACACGTGCTGGTATAAGGTTTCCTGTTGCTACACTGTGAAGTAGTGTTGCAATCATTATTACCATGTCAACATCTTGTACTTCTTCACGCATTCTTTGTTGTGCAACTTGTGAATCTGTTATTACATCAGGTAAAGGTCCATCATCACGAATACTACCAGCTAGTACATATGGTGCATCATTTTTAATACATTCATACATTACACCACTTGTTAGTATTCCTTGATCTACTGCTTCTTTAATACTTCCAGCTTTATTTATAGTGTTAATTGCAGATATATGATTTTTATGTCCATGTGCTACTAGTTCTCCTGATTCTATATCTACACCTAGTGATGTTCCATATAATGCATTTTCAATATCGTGTGTTGCTAGAGCATTTCCTGCAAAGATTTTATCTACATATCCTTCACGTATTAAACTTGCTAGTACTTTTGAACATCCTGTGTGTATTACTGCAGGTCCTCCTACTACTACAATTTTTCCACCTTTATCTTTTATTTCCTTCATTTCTTTTGCTATTTTATGGATAATTGTTTGTGTTGGTTTTTCTGCTGATGCTTCACTGTTCATAAATTCAAATTCAGCTTTTCCACGTGATCTTTCTAGTGGTTCAACTTTAACACCTGCACGTCCTACAACAACTTTTTCACCTTTTTTAACTACATTTAATGGTTTACATTCTGCTTTCATGTTATCTGTATCTACTACAATAACACAGTCCATTTCTATGTTTTCTATTGGTAGCCATGTGTCGTTGTATTTAACTTTAGTGTTGTAGTTAGTTGTTGAGTAGAAGTTATCTGGTACTGTTTTATCTTTAGCTGATTCTATTAGTTGTACTTCTTTATCTTCTAGTATTTCAGCTCCATAGTCTGTTACTTCATCAAGTATTCTGTTAAATACTTTTTCATCATCTGATGTAACTTCTATTATTGCACTGCTTTTATCTGTTTTTAGTTTTCCCACATTTAATTCTTCTATTTTAAAATCTCCACCTTGTTCCATTATTGTATCGAGTGTTTTAGGTAGAGTAAGTGAATCAATTATATGTCCTGTGAGAATTAATTTTTCTTTAAACATTTAATATCCTCTATGTAAATTCATTCTTTTTTTAGTTAAAAATTTTGTTATTTTATTTAATTTACTCTCTTATATTATAAGTTTTATACAATTTGTATTATTTAACTATTATTATAATCCATATTTTTAAATTAAAAAAATTTTATAACAGATTATATTTTTTTTTATATAAAATATAAGATTTCAATATGTGTAAAAAAAAGATCCTTAGTGTATGAAAAAAGGGGGGATTGGATGGGGGAAGATTTTTTCATGGTTTTTTATTATAATATTCCCATTGCTTTATTTGTTTTTAATATTGATTTTTCAGCATCATCTTCAAGTTCAAGCATTGCACGTATTGCATCAACGTTTTCTGGTACAACGTCTGATTCTTGGTGTACTGCTTGCATGTAGAATAATTCTCCATTTTCAACATTTACTGATTCTTCCCATACTGGAATTTCATACATGTCTCCACGTGAACGTCCAAGGTCTTTTGCATATTCCATAATTTGTGCGGTTGATCCTAGATTTAATGATTTTTTAACAGGAAGTACACGGTATGCTTTTTGGAATGCATCAAGTACATCATCTGTTGTTATTGAATCATCTTCTAATTCTACCATTATGTTATGTGTGTGCATTAGTGTTGTTGGAACAATAAGTGCCATTGTCATAACATTAATGTCATCTATAATTGTTTGTACATCAGGTCCATGGTGTGATGGAACTTCTGTTGTTGGCACTATAGCATTAATAGGTCCACGTTTTACATCATTAGGATCTGCTCCACGTCTTACCATTACTGCTCTAACATTTTTTATACCAGCAATATCTTTTATAGGTTTAAGTGTACGACAAAGACCTGTTGTGTTACATGATACAACACGAACATAATCTTTTCCAATGTTACTAGCATAATTTGCTTCTGCATTAAATGATGAACCTATAGCATCATGATCTTCTCCACCTTCAAAGATAGCTTTAAGACCTATTTTTTCATATATGTCTGTTTTATTAGCTGCACCTACACCTCCGGGTGTACAGTCAACAACTAAGTCTAGTTTTTCAAATAATTCATCAGCTGTTCCTGCAACTTCTATTCCTGCTTCTTCAAATTCAGCTTCACGTTCAGGAACACTTATGTATAAATCATACCCTTTTTCAACAGCACTTTTAGCTTCATAGTCGGGTGATCTTTTAGTTACACCAACAATTTTCATATCATCTTGAGCAGATACAGCATCTGCTACTCTTTTACCAATAGTTCCGTATCCATTAATTCCGATGTTTTTTACCATATTAATACGTCCAATTAGAAAATTAAAAGAAAATTTATAAAATTTAATTTTTCTTCTAAAATTATTTTATAATAATATATAAGATAATAATAGGTAATAAATATTATTAAAAAATATGACAATTAATTATAAATTAATATCCATATAAAAATTAAAAAAATAAGATAGGTGGGGAAATTATTTTTTTTTATCTAGAAATACTCCTTATGAGAATCCATATGGTACTGGCTATGGTTCTTAATAGATTCTTCATCTTTCATCTTCTCACGAACATAACGACCAAGAACACAACCAATAACAGCAAAAATAATGCTGGTAATTAATAAATAAAATAAAATATCTATATAATACTGGTATGTGTAATTAAATATGATGTTGCCCATAATGAAAGTTATAATGGTTGATATAATACCTATTATAAGTCCGAATATAATTGAGTTTTCTAATGTATTTCTTTTCATATAACTTAAAATAATACAAATGATGAAAATGTATGAAACAGTAGTTAATGCTTTTTCTCCAATAATAGCTGTAAATATGATTATTAGAAGACTAATTTGTAAATACTTACCTTCTGTAATATTATTGCTGATATTACTTACATCATTAACTTCTTTTTTAAGATAATATCCAATTATTCCTCCAATAAAACCTACTAAAGTAAATGATACTATCATAAATAATGTATTAGCAAAATAATAATAGTAACCAATTAAATTTAAACAATATCCTAAATATACTAAAAATAAACAAATAATAGAGCCTGTAATAGAAGTTAAAGTTGCAGAAAGAATTGCTTCACTTTTAGTATTGTGTTTAATATAACCAATAAATATGGTTATAATTAAAATAAATGGAAATATATTAGATTTATAACCAGATAAAATGTAAATAAATGATATTGTTAATATTCCAAGAATTTCACTTTTATTTTTTAAATTAACTTTATCACAATTATTGATATAATTTGCATAATACCCAATTAAACCTCCAATACCAGATACTATTATCAAACATATAATAATCATCATATAATTCATAAAATAATAATTACTAATTATAATCATTAATATACCAAGTATGTAGTAAGGAAGTGATATTATAATTCCTGAAATTATTGAGTTTTCTATTGAATCACTATTTATGAATCCTACAATAATACTTATTAAAATTAAAAGTCCTATACTACCAAAATTTTCATCTGTTAGGAAATAATTTCCATTGAAACAGCATAGTATAATAAAAAGAATTATTGTTATCAAGATTCCAACAAGAGTGCTTTTTCTTTTTATTAAATTTTCTAAATCCATTTTTCTTCTATCTACTCCTGAAAAGTAATGTTGTTTTTTCTTTTTATATGGTTTATTTATGTTTGTTTTTAGTTTATCTATTTTCAGGTAGTTTGTTTATATTAATTTTATTTTTTAAAAAAAAGTAATAAAAAAGGGATATTATGAGGTGATTATTGTTATTTTTTCTTGTGTTTCATGTTTTAGGTAGTATCCTATTATTCCTCCACAAATTCCTATTATTGTTGATATTATTATATGATTGATTAAATTATATATTTGGGATGTCGTGATAGGATCAATTATTGAAATTAACCATGCTCCTAGTAGTAATGGTATTAAAGTAGAGATAGATCCTGTTATTGCTGATGTTATTATTGATCTTTGTAGTGATTTTGACATCATATATCCTACATATATACATGCAAAAAGTGTGTATAGTGAAATTATTAAATCATTTGTACATATTATTCCCATCATGATAAATAGCATTGCAATAAGTATTGGTGTAATTTTAATGTCTTGTTTTTGTGTTTGTTGTCTGATTTTAAATCCTATTACACTACCTATTAGTGAAAAAATTATGATTAATATGGTATCTTTAGTTAATGCTTCAAATATATTATCTCCAAATATGATGAGAACTATTCCTGATCCTATAATATATCCAATAATTCCTACAGCTAGTGTTTTTGTTAGTCTGTTAACTTTTTGCATTTTTTTGGTATGTTTATTAAGTTCTACATCTGGATTTTGTACATGTTTTATGTTTAATATTTGTGTTTTTCTTACATATCCTACTAGTATTGTTGTTATGAAGATAAATAGTGGAATGCTTAGTATTTTATCTGTTAGTATGTTATATATTGCAGCTATTATGAATGTGATTATTATCATTAAAATTCCAAGTACTAAGTAGAGTTTTCCTTGATAGTTAAGGTCTTTGTTAAATTTCTTTATTTCTTGATTCATGTAATATCCTATAATTGCACCAAGTATACCTAAAATTATACTTATTATTAGTGTGATGATAAAATATTTTAGTGGATATGATGTGTTTAATATTGTAAATATTATATATTCTATAATTGTTCCTATTATTAGTCCAACTGGTGCTATTATTGCACATTTTTTTATTGAATTTTCAAGATTATAATTCATAAATATTGTTAGAAATATTGTTATGAAAAATATTGAAGTTATTGTTGTTACAAGGTAAAGATATGGAATAAGAAAGACTATTATTATCGTAAAAATTCCAATAAGACTAATTTTATCGTATGTAAGTGTCTTTAAGTTCATTTTTATTAAATTCCTAATTTCTTTTTATATATTATTATATATCTGGTATTTAAAGAGTTAATAATTTATTAAAGTTGTTTAATAAAAATTTGATAAAAAGAGTTAAATATGTTTAATAATATTATTTTTTAATATAATAAAAAAAGTTTATGAAAAGAATTAAGAGATTAAAATGTATAATTCTCTTTTTATTCTCTTATTTGGTTGTTATTGTTTTTAATTACTTCATCTTTTATGAAGTATCCTATTGCTCCACCAATGATTCCTACAATTATACTTAGTATTAAGTTTATTGATGATACACTAGTAAACATATACATTGCATATGTTGCACCATATGATACATATACAAGTCCTACACTGATAAGTAGGTTGATAATTCCGCCTATGAATGATACAAGTAGTCCTGCTACAATAGTATCTGTTAATGAGATACTTTTAATGTATCCTACTGCTATACATGTTAGGAATATGAATGGTAGTACACTTGATGATGCTCCACCTATTAGATAGAATATTACTATTGATAATATTCCTAGTGGTACACATTTTCCACTTACTATTTCATTAAAATCCATTGTTAGGTTACCTCCCTTTGAATTTCTTTTATTGTTATTATTTATCTTCATCAACTGTATTAATATTATAGCCAATGAGTCCACCAAGAAGACCAAATATTATATACATTGGTATGTTAAGTAGGGCATATGAAACATATGCTATAGCCTGAAATGGATTAAGACCATAATATGCATATACTAAATTAATTACTCCAACAATAATTGCACCAATAATAAATGATATGAGGATATTTATTATAATTTTCTTATTTGACTCTGGATTCATTAATGTTGTAATTATTCCAGCTACTACTAAAAGAGGATATTGATATGATCCACTTGTTATACCAAGAATTACTACAATAAGAATACTAAGTGGTATAACCTTTGATTTATCATGTAAATTCACTTAAAGTTAGCCTCCTCTTAATATTTTTTTACTATTACTATATATCTTTAAAATTATATATTTAAGATTTTTCTTAAACCCTTAAAAATTAGATAAACATTTTCTGAAGCAAACCATTTTTATACATCTTCATTAATTCCACCTGTTTTGATGTTAATTTAATTTTTTTATCAATACTACTTAGAAAATCACCGATTTTTTGTTGTATTTTATATGGGGGAACTTTTATTGATATATTTTCTATTTCCTTTTTATTTATTTCAATAAATGTAGAACCTACTGATTTTCGAATTAACTCATTTTGAATACTATCAAGTAAATAATAAATAAAATTAATATCAACATTATCTTTAAGAATTAATGAATGACAACCTTGATTTGTGGTAGATTCTTCTGTTGTTATACTTTTTCTTCCTATTGTTGCTCTTGTTGTTAGAATAATAGAATTTTTTGGAATTAATTTAACAGAACTTTTTTCTACACCTAATTTTGTAATCTTTCTTTTACTTTCATATAAGTACTTTGATTCTCCAACTTCAGAGGGAGTAAACCAATTAATATTACCATTCCAAAATAGTAAATTTTTTGTCTGAGGAGTACTACCACCAATAATTTGCTTAGTTAGATCAGAAAAATTCATTAAAGGAAAATCATTATTATTTTTCAAAAAATCATCAAAAATTTTATGAATAAAACACTTTTTCAGATTTATTATTTCGGATTTTTTCTGTTCCATTAAGGCTATTTTAGTATCTATTTCTGATAAGAAATATGCTATTTTAATTTTTGAATTAATTGATGGAATTTTCACTGGAATAGAACTTAATGAATTTTTATTCAATGTAATTCCTTTTGCTGCCTGTACTCCATATTTTTCTATATTTATTGAACTTAAATAATAATACATAAATTCAGTAGATATATTTTTATTTTTCCATGTGAAATTGCATATTGCCTCATTTGTATACATATCTTTAGTTAATATACCTAACTTTCCTATAGTTAATTTGAAACTCATAATAAGAGTTCCTTTTTTAACTATTTCTTTTTTCATTGTACCAGTGTCTGTTATTGTTTTTGTTGTATTTTTAATATATTTAGAGTTCATATCTGCAACTGATAACCAGGGAAATTCACCATTCCAATATTTGGGATTAGTTGTTGAAGGTGTAAATCCAGTTTTAATAATAGCAATATCTGATAATTTTTTTTTATCTAATTTTTTATCCTTAAAATATAATTTTGGATGTTTAAAGAACAATATGATAAGTCTTTTAAAATACGTTTTTTTTCTCTATTTGAGAAATCACAATTATTTATATTTCTTAATTTCGTATTTAAAATATTATTTTTCTTCTTAAAAAAACATATGCAAAAAAAATATCAATAAATTAATATAATTTAAAATATTTTATTAATTTAGAAACCTATATATTTATATTAGAAAAATAAGATGGGACTTTTAAAAATGAAAAAATTTTCTTCTGAAAAACAAAAAAATAAAAATATTCTCCAAACATCCGAAACCCCAATCAAATATTTCTTCTACTTTTAAAGAAGGACAAAAATATTCTTTAAAAGAACTTGTAAATAAAATAAAAGTAGGATTTGTTGGATCATGTAACAAATATTATTGTGATTCAAAAAATAGGATTCCAATGATTAGAACAACCAATTTAACAAATAGTGGTGTTAATTTAGAAAATATTAAGTATGTAACTGAAGATTTTTTTAATAAAAATCCAAAATCTCAATTGCATAAAGGTGATATATTAATTGCAAGACATGGAAATAATGGATTAGCATCAATTTGGACACATAATTTTAAGGCTCAATGTTTAAATGTTGTTATAATAGAACCTAATGAAGAAATAATGAATAATTATTACTTATACTACATGTTTAACAGTGCTATGGTTCAAAGACAAATAAAAGCTAAAGTAGGTGGTTCAGTTCAAGGAGTAGTTAATACAAAAGATATTTCAGAAATATTGATACCATATTATAAGTTAGACCATCAAAAAAAAGTATCAAACATTCTATTGACTATGGATACTAAAATTACCTTAATGGAACAAAAACAAGGAAAATTAGTTAAATTTAAATCATATTTACTAAATAAAATATTTAAAAGTAATTTATCTGATGATTGGATGGTTAAAAAGCTTTCTGATATTGCTATTATTGGTAAAGGTTTTACTCCTTCAACTCATAATCCTGATTTTTGGAATGGTGAGTATTCATGGTTATCTATAGCTGATATGTCAGAAAATGATAAATCTAAATATATTATAGATTCAAAAAAGACAATAACCAAAGAAGGTACTAAAAATAAAGATATTATTAAGAAAGGAACTCTTATTATGAGTTTTAAGTTATCTGTTGGAAAACTTAGTATATTAAAAAAAGATATGTATACTAATGAGGCAATATGTAATTTCACATGGAAAAATGAGGATATATCAACAGAGTACATGTACTATTATTTAAGTTCAATTAATATAATGAAATATGGTGCTCAGGCTGTTAAAGGAGTAACATTGAATAATGATTCATTAAATTCAATTCCTGTAAAGTTACCATCATTTAAAGTTCAAGAAAAGATTGCATCATTCTTATCATATGTAGATAAAAAAATAGAATTATTAAACAATCAAATAGATCTTATGAAGACTTATAAGAGGGGTTTACTCCAGAAGATGTTTATTTAATATCTTTACTAATTTTTTTTATAAAAAATAGGATAATATTGATTAGAAGTAAGCATGTAAGTTTTTTCTTTTTTTCTCAAGTTTTTTATGCTGTGTTTAGTGTATTGTATTGTGTAGTTCATATTATCTTTTGTTTTTCTAAGTTATCTAACTTTTTGTCTAAATTATCAGTATCTATGGGGTATGAATCAGTATTATTTCCTTTTTCGATGTTATCTATTATTTTATTACAATATTCAGCTTCTTCATCAGTTAAGTATTCTTCTTCTGTGTATTGCTGAATTAAAGCATTATAAATTATATCATTGTATGATTTATTTTTAGGACAGATTTCAGTTAATAAGTTATATGTTTTTTCACTTACTTTTATTAATTTACTTAAAACCATTAGTTAAACCTCTTTATTATAGTATCTTCCTGGAGAATATAATATTTTTTCTTACTCGTGAGAAAAAGTTTGTGTAAAATAGATGTTTCTTAATGTAGATAAAAAAAAGTTTAAGTAAGGGGTGGAGATAAGGTTTTATAAAGAATGTGATCATTCTATTGGTTTTCCTTCAAGTGCACTTATCTTATTTGGGAAGTATGTATCTACAATATATTCAAGTCCATATTTGGAGAATGATTGTTGTTCTGCTTTTTTACCTAGTTTTAGCATTTTCTTAATTTCTGTTTGCCAGAATTCTCCTTTATATCTTGGATCTTGTGCTAGTTCTTTTAGACGATTTACATCCACATCTTTAAGATCATCTGTAGGTAAGTCATAGTTGATAATGTCTGATGCTGTTACACCGAGGAATTTTGCATCAGGAGTTGCAAGATCATGATTTACGTGTGCTAATTTTGCACTTCCTGATATAATTACCATTGCAATGTGGAATCCCCATGGATCTCCGTCGTTACAGATATATACAGGTACATTTAATTCATCACTTGCACGGCGAATAAATCGACGTGTTGCACGTGCTGCTTGTCCTTTAAGTCCTATTACGAGTGTGTTAAATCTGTCATATGCTTTTTCTTGTACCATACGGTGATACATTCCCATGGTTTCAACAGCTATTATACGATCAACATTTGAATCTACAAATTCAATATCATCTACTGTTGGTGGTATTGTGTATCCTGATTTTCCTAGTTTTTTTGCATTAAATTCAACATCATCATCACGTAGTGTTATATCTCCAAATACTGATGCTCCATCTTCTTCAGGTAGTAGTCCTAGGTTTTCTCTTGATACACCTAGTGTTACTTCTATATCTTCTGTGATGTTGTTTGATTCTTGCTGGTTGTCAAATCCTACATCCCATCCTTCTGATACATAGTACATTTCCCTCATTGTTGCGGTTTTCTGGATGTTTACAAGTTCTTTACAGAAGTTTCCTACACACATCATTTGTGCCATTTTCTTGATTTGTTTTACATTTCCTAGTGATCTTGTTCCTTTTCTATCTCCTAGTTCAAAGTATCTTTTATCTGGGTTGTAGATGATGTTTCCTGTTCCACGTGATGGTATTTTTATGTTTGGTACATTTTCATGTAATACACTTTCAAGTACTTCATCTCCCATTCCTCGTAGTTTTGCTAGTGCTTCTTCTTTGTGTTTCATCATTTTATTTCATAACCTCCTTTAAGTTTCTTTTTTTTTTATTGTAGTTGTTCATCTTCTAGTATTTCTTCTTTTACTCGCATTTTTGGTTCTTCAACTATTACTTCTTTTGCTTCAATTTCAGGTTGTTGTAGGCGGTTTTTCATGTCCATGATTTTAGCTTTGTGTGTTACTTCATCCATTACTTTTTCATAGTCTGGTATTTCTTTTTCAGCAAGTAGTGCACATTGTTTAATTACAACAGGAACCATGTCTTCGAAGATTTTTGCTCTCATTTCTTCGTTTTTAGCAGCTTTTTTAGCACGTAGGTATTTTTCGAGTTTTCTTGCAATTTTCATTGTTGCTTGTCTGATTTCTCGTACTATTTCTTCTTCTGGTGCTACACTTTGTTTTCCTGTTGATAGGTATGGTACGTTTGTTGAGATAATATTTACAAATACGGATATTGGTGCATTATCTAATTCTCCTATTCCATATCTTCTCCAGTCGATACTTTTTAATGCTTCGGTTATTGCACAGCTTCCCTGGTCAAATGTTAATGGTACACGGTTTGCAAATCTCATTATTTCTGCTTTTCGTGAGTTTCCTACTTTTCTTCCTGATTTTCCACCATATGCTAGTCCTACTTCTACGATGAATGATACTCCTCCACGGTATGCTTGTGGTTTACGGGTGAGTGCTGTTGAAAATTCTGGTAGTAGTATTTCGTTGATTCCTTTTTCTATTTGGTCTGATCCTATTGGTTTTAGTCCATTTGTAGGTGGTGCCATGAATTTTATTTTGTCAAATTGTTCTACGACCATTTCAGCTTCTTTCCATGTGATGCTTTTTGGTCTTTTGTTCATGTCAATTCCAGTTGCTTCTTCGATTTCTTTGATTTTTTTGAGTGATACTCGTGATAGTGAGTCCATTAGTAGGTTTTTGAATCTTTTTTTGTTTGTGCTTTTACAAAGGTATATTATATCATCTGCTGTTACACCTTTTGGATGTGGTAGTACTTCTTGTGGTAGTGGTGGTATTTTGTCTGTTGCACGTTCGAATGTGTATTTTCTTCCTGTTGGGTCTTTAAATACTATTCTTGCGTGTGGATTTCCTATTACTGTTCGTCTGATGTATTCATATGCTCCTTGTTCACTCATTGAGTATGATACGTCTTTAAATTCGATTTCTATTCCAGATCCAGTTCTTTCTGTTTCGAATTCTTTACGATCTAGGATTATTCCTGTGTTTTTCTTTACATCGAGTTTTACTTTCATTTCAACTCCTTTAATTTGGTCACCATCTTTGTATCGTGATCTGATTGTTACAGGTTGTCCTGTTGTCATTTGTGAAAGAAGTACACATCCACTACATCCTAATCCTTGTTGTCCTCTTGATTGGATATTTCTGAATTTACTTCCTGCAAACATTTGACAGTATACTTTTGTTATGTAGTCTTCTGGTATTCCAGGTCCATTATCAGCGTGTTTTAGTAGGTAATGATCTTTTCCTAGTCTTTTTAGTTCTATTGTTATGTCTGGTAGTATTCCTGCTTCTTCACATGCATCTAGGCTGTTTGTTATTAGTTCGTGGAATACTATTGTTAGGGATCTTATTTTTCCTGAAAATCCTAACATTTGTTTGTTTCGTCTAAAAAATTCTGATGCTGTTAGTTCTTTAAATTCTTCGAATAGTTCGGATGTATCTCGTTCCAAATATTTCAAACCTCCATTCATTATGTGTTATAGTGGTTGTATTTTTTTTGTAGTATTTTTAAAATTTGTAATACTTTTATTAGTTAATAGTATTATTTATATTTTTTAGTTAACATGCATTTCGATAAAAATCCAGTATGCCAAACTTATTATTGTAGGATAATATGATGGATTTTATCTTTTTAGTATACATGAATTATATAAAAATTCATGTGTTTTCTATTTAATATTTATGTAAAACATACAATATAAAACCATTGAATATATACTATTTTATGAAAAAATAACAACTTTAGGGGGGTCATGACAAGTAATAGAAAAATCCCTAAAAATACCATATGAAACAAAATAAACAATCATTAAAAAACAAGCTTAAAATTAAATAAATTTATAGATAAATAAAAATTATAATAAAAAAAAATAAAAATCTATAAAATTATAGTAATTCAAAAAAAAGATTATATAAAAAGATCAAATCTAAAAATTTAATCCTCATCTAAAAAAAAAGTTTTATTGATGAAAAAAAAAAAATAACTTTTCATCTTATAATGTTTCAGGAACAGTTTCAAAGTCTTCTTCTTCAATTACTTCCTCAACATCATCAATATCTTCATCATTTTCTTCAGCATCAATAGCATCCTGATTATATTCATCCTCAGCATCTGTAAAATCTTCATCTGTATCAAGATCTTCACGGAGAATTTCTTTCATATCAGGTTTACCATTAATCATTTCATCAAATTCTTGTCTTTTAAGTTTATCATGCATTTTTTCAAGATATGCATATACAGTTTTTTGTCTTGAACCTTCAAGTATCATTTCAATAGCTTCACGAGCCATTTGAATATTTTCTATTTTACCAATTAATGATACTGTTTTTCCATAAATACTAATTTCAACATCTAGCATATCATGCATAATTTGTCTGGTTCTTCCACCTTTTCCAATAATTCTTCCTTTTTGTCTTACAAGTGCTTTTTTAGATTTTCCTACGTAATCTTGTAGGTTAATAATTTCTAAAATAAGATCATCATCTTCAAGACTAAGTGCAATATCTGGATTAAATCCTCTTCCTATTGCTTTTATCATATATCTTGCTTTCCAGATTGCTAATGGGTCATCTGTTTCTTCTGTTGAACTTATTGAAATATTTCCGGTTTCACTATCAATTTTTAGTTCAGTTTTTGTAATAATCTCAAGTTGATGTTTAATTTTACCATTTTTTCCTATTGTAACTCCAACTCTGTCTTTTGGTATTTTTAGGTATTCTGTATTAACCATTATAAAAAAGCTCCTTTAATTTTCTATTTTAAAATAATGAGGATTTTAGAAAAATTTTTATCTCCTTTCAATAGTATTCGATTTTAATCTTTTTCGATATACTCCTCTGTTTTTTTCCAATATGTTATTTTTTTTTAATTAATAAATATAAAAAAAATTCATTATTCTATTATTAATTTAATAAGATAATATCTAAATTCTCTAGTTAATTAAATAAATTTGATAATAAGTATTTATAAAAAATAAGCATCTAATAATATACAACTTTTTTTTTAGTTTATTAAATGTTTAATTGTTTATTTTTACTTTATTTAATTTGTGGTATTTAAATTAACATAAATGTTATTTAATAAAAAAATTTTTTAAAATATAAAATAACATCATCTCATGTTTAAATCTAGTGTTTATTTATGTAAATGCTATTATAAAAAACTATATGATAAATTAACAGATTATCTAATAAACATGATAATAATTTAAGTATCGATTAACCATTTAGTACTCTATTTAAAATATCATCATAACTTAAATTAAGCTTATATTTTTTAGCATCATATATAATATTTTTAATATCACGTTCAAGAAGCATACGACTTGAAGGATTACTTCTAAGTGTTGCTTGAGATAAATCAATTACATAAGGATGATTATGTGATAAAAGAATATTATATTGTGATAAGTCACCATGAACAAGATCTGCTTCATTATAGCATTTATCAATAAAATTAATTATTTCATCAAATACAATCTTAGGATCTTTGAGTTTAACCTTATTAAGAGGAGGTGCTGCACTATGATCATCCTCTGATTTATCCAGATATTCCATTATAAGAACATTTTCAAGTGAAGTATATGGTTCTGGAACTCTAAGTCCAAGATTATAAAGACGACTAAGATTTTTAAATTCCTTATTAGTCCATGTGTTAATAATTTGACGTGTTTTATTTCCATGAGTTTTAAAACGAGGATCACCTGCAATATACTCTTTAATCTTCTTAAAATCAAGTGTAACAACACGATATATTTTAACAGCAACAGGCATCATATCATCATCATAACCATAAAATACGTTGGCTTCTTTTCCTGTGCTTATAACACCATTAAGTGTGTTAATATATCCTTGTTTTGCAAGCTTATATAAAACTTTTAATGTTTTATCATCAAATACTTCGCTTGAAACCTGCTTATCTTCACTACTTTTAAGTCTTTTAGTTTCCTCAAGCTTACGCATCTGCTCATCTGCATCATGAAAATGTTTATTCACTACTCAAACTCTCCTTAGGGTGGGTAAAATATATTATTAAAATATTTCTACTGTTAATCTTCTTTTTCTTTTTTTTATTATAATGATTAAAAAAAGAAGAATATAAAAAAAAATTTATCTTAGATCTATACTTTTTTTTAGATTATAAAATTAAGTTAGGGGGGATTATATTTTTAAGAATCCTCTTCTTTCAAGGTAGTTAGCCTCTGTACGTGTGTATCTCCAAATAATATCTGCTTTTTCATCACTTTGGAAATCCCATGGTTTTACAAGTACAACATCACCTTCACGTATCCAAATTCTTTTTTTCATTTTTCCTGGAATACGACATAATCTTACATTTTTATCATTACATCTTACTTTTAGTTTTCCATGTCCTAGGATTTGTTCTACTACTCCTGGAATTTCACCTTTTCTTGGTGATCTTACACGAATATTTTGTTCTCCATTTTGGTTATTGTTATGGTTGTTATTGTTTTTTTTATGATTTTTATTCAAAATATGGTTCCTCCATTTCTTGGCTATTTAGGGTTATAATTTTAAATTTAATGTATTATAATTTTGTAAAAGAATTAATTATATTATCTTTAGTATTATTATTTCTCATGTATTGTCTTTTTATTTATTTAATAAAAACAAATTAAAATTAATAGCATTTATAATATATATAGTTTTTTCTATATATTATTTTATTTAAATAAAGAATAGTTATTAAAGCTAAAAAAAGATAAATCATGTGAAAAAAAATATTAAAAAAAGGGTTAGGTGGTGTGGTTTTTAAAGGTTTTATCCTACTTTATTAATTTTAATTAATGATTTTACAGCTACATCATCAATATCATTTAATCCTTTCTTATCTACAAGTACACATGCAGCAACAGGATTTCCACCATGAGCTTTACATACTTCTATTGCATTTTTTATTGTTGAACCACTTGTTATTACATCATCTACTATGAAGATTGTCTTATTTTTAAGTGTTGCAAAGTTATTACTTATTGTTCCTTGTGCTGAATCCTCATTTTTCATATGTTTTACTGGGTGGAAAACTGATAATTCTGCATCTAGTATATCTGCTATTATTGTTGCAAATGGAACACCACTTACTGAAATTCCTACTATTGTATCTGGAACTCCTTCTTCTAGTGCATAATCAGCTAGTGCTGATGAGATATCACGCATTCTTGATGAGCTTGAACCAATACTTTTCCAGTTTATTGCAAAGTCATCTGGTCTTGTTTTATTTTTGTTTTTCTGTTTACTTACTGGTGTCATTTGCATTACAAGCCAGTTGGTTGTATCTTTTGAGATGTTTAGTTCATCTGCAATTTCTCCAGTGGTAAGTCCCTTATTTCTAAGTTCTGTAGCTTTTTCTATTAATTTGGTGTTCATCTTATTTCACATCTTTTTATATTTTTTAATTAATTTTATTTTTTTTTTCCTAATTAGTCTAGATGTACTAGTCTTTGTTCTTTTGATGATTTCATTGCTGCTTTTACAATTTTAAGTGCTTTAAATCCATCTAATCCTGATACTTCAGGTTCTGTTTTTGTATTAACAGCATTTACAAATGATTTAAGTTCTTCTTTAAGAGGTTCTTTATTTTTAACTTTTACATTTTTAACTTGATTATTTTCCTTATATAGTGTTACTGTCTGATTTCCGTAGTCAACACTTATTATTCCATCTACACCTGTAATGTTTAATTGTCGTTTTTTATATGGTGTAAGCCAGTTTGTTTCAAGTATACTAAGTGCACCATTATCATATTTTGTCATGATTTCTGCATGATCTTCAAACTCACAGTTTGCAAGTTTACTACTCATATTTGCAAATACTGTTGTTGGATGACTTTCAAAAATATAATTAAATATGTCAATATCATGAATTGCAAGATCAATTGCAACTCCTACATCACGTATTCTTGGTGGAAAAGGACCGAGTCTTTTTGAGTTTGCAGTTACTATTTCACCAATTTCTCCATCATCAATTAATTGTTTTGCAACACGTACAGCTGGATTAAATCGTTCAACATGACCTGTTGCTAGTGTTACTCCTGCATCTTTTGCAGCATCAATCATTTTTTGTGCTTCTGATATTTCTAGTGCTATTGGTTTTTCAACAAGTACATTTTTTCCTGCTTCTATTGCATCCATTACTACATTATAATGGTATACTGTTGGTACACAGATGTTTACAATTTCTATATCATCAAGTTTTAGGATGTTATCATAGTCTACATATCCTATTGTGTTAAATTCTTTTGATACTTTATCTAGTGTTCCTCGCATCATGTCTGATATTGCCATTAGATTAGTATTTTCAAGTTCTGAGTAGATTCTTACATGGTTATATCCCATTGATCCTACTCCAATAACACCTACATTTGTCTGTTTCATAAAGATTCCTCTCTTAGTTTTAATCCAATTTCCTTAGCTTTATTAAAGGCATTATCTTTTGTTGTTGTGTTGGTTATATCAGCTAGTAGTTCACCATCTGGTGTTAGAAGTTTTGCATGTATTGTGATGTTTTCACCATCTATGTGTGAGAGTATTCCAACTGGCCATTGACATCCTACTCCTATAGTTTCAAGTATGGTTTTTTCACATAATGCTTCAATTCTGGTATTTTCATCGTTTAGCTGTGCAATAATATCATTATATTCTGAATCTTTATTTGTCATTATTGCAAGAGCTCCTTGTCCTGCTGGTGGTACTATGTAGTCTGTGCTAAATACTTCTTTTATGTGATCTTGGAGTCCGAGTCTGTTTATTCCTGCTTGTGCCATTATTGTTGCATCACATACTTCATCTTCTTCTACTTTTCTTATACGTGTTTCTACATTTCCACGTAATGGTATTGTCTTAACATTTTTTCCATGATATTTACAGAATGCTTCTCGTCTTACGCTGCTTGTTCCTATTGTTGCATTATCTGGTAGTTCATCCCATGAGTATTTTGATATTAATACTTCATTTGGTGATTCTCTTTCTGGTATTGCAGCGATGGTAAGTTGGTCATTAAGCTCGCTTGGTAAATCCTTAAAACTATGTACAGCAAAGTCTATATCATGATCTATTAGTGCTGTGTCGAGTTCTTTTGTAAAGATACCTTTAGCATCAATGTTATATAATTGTGTATCTTTAATTTTATCTCCTGTTGTTTTAATTATTTTTGTTTCTATTGGTTCACCAATTATTTCTTCAAGTGCTTTTACAACAGTTTGTGTTTGTGTTCGTGCAAGCTGACTTCCCCTTGTACCAACTATCATATAAAATAAACCCTCCTACCACATTTATTTATTTATTTTTTTTAGTTTTTTTTATATTATTATATGAGTGTGTAAAAATAATTTTTCTTTTTTTTTATTTAGAAATTTCCTATAATCTTTTTTTTAGATTCTATCTTGTTGGAAATTTCTTATTATGTTCTTATATTTTTTAATGTATAAAAATTTCCTAAGTTAAATTAGAACCTATTATTATCCTTTGTAAAATATTTTTTAACTCTTTATAATTATATATTTATTATATTTAATAAAGTTTTTAATAATACATTTAAAATAGCTTTAATATAACTTAAATAATGATTCATGTTTAATAATTAATTATACTATTATACTCACTTCTATAGATAATTTGAATAATATCATAACTTGAATTTGAAATAATATATTCATATGCATCTTCTAATTTCATGAAATGTTCATATTTATTATTTAATTTAGTATTTAATGATCTTCCAAGTTCTCCAACCATAATTATTGGTATTTTTGTAAGTTTTTTCATGTATTTAATTAGTTTTTCTTCATCTATTTCTTCACATGTTATACCATAATCTCCACCTAGAATTATGATATAATTATCTGAGTATCTTTTTATATTATCAATACATTTACTAATTGATGTTGTATTAAGTCCTGGATTTATATCTTCAAATATTATCTTATCATTAACACTTTTATATGATCCACGCCCTTTTATAGATTTAATATTTTTAATATTTCTTTTAATATCATTCCATGATAAGCCTAACTTTTGTGTGATTGCTATTGCAAAAAGAATATTTTTAACATAAAAGTCAGATAAAGCAAAACAATTAATCTGATATTTGTTATTTATTGTAATTTCTGTTTTTTTAAGAGAATAATTAATATTTGTTGTATAGATATCAGAATTTATATTATCTAAACTTACTTGTGTAATATTATCATCTTTCATATTATCTTTGTAGTATTGATTATATGTCATCATATCACATACTACTAATTTAGCATTAAATACTGTTTTTTTAGCATTAGCTGCATTATTTGTTTTTCCTGCTATAGGATAGTTTTCAAGAATATTTGTTAAAACTCCAATATCTGTATTTGTTGTAATACCAAGTGATACTTCACATATGAAAAAGTCAATCTCATCAAGTATATCATAATTTAGTGCTTTATTTAGTGCAACAATTATACTTGCAGGTGTAATGCTTAAGGATGTATCTAATATAATATCATCTTTATTTTTATGAAAAATTAAACCTTCAGATGTTAATGATAAAACATTAAAATCAGAAAGAAGATCACATGTAATATTTACAGTTGTAGTTTTACCCTTAACACCAGTTATCTCAACAATAGGAAAATTCCAACCATAACATTTTTTATGTTCATTAATTAAATAACCTGTAAATTCATGGTGTGTAAAATCACACCTAAATAATGGCTTCATATGAACAGGACATATACTGATAAACTCATCAATATGCTCCTTTACATACTCAAGATCAACAAAACAAACCATATATTTTTCCTTAAGTTCATCTTTCATTGATGTTGTAAGTTTATTATATGTATCATAGAAGTAAATTGTATCATTAGTATATTTTGAATATTCATCAAGTAAAATAAGACCTCCATGATTTGCATCAGAAATTAAAATATTCTGAGTATCTAATAACATAAATATTAGTCCTCCCTGTTTTTTTTAAATTATCATCTTTAAAGATAAATAATATACTGGTAAAGAAAAAAATAAAAAAATAAGTAAAATAAGTGAAAATAATAATAATTTATATTATATTAAGTTTACTATTTACACTCTTATAGAAGCTTTGTTTAAATCTGACAAAGTATGCTGAATGATCAGATTTTCGAACCTTAATTTCTTCAAGAAAATCAAATCTACTTGTAAGCATACCATCAAGTACAGCCACTCCTTGTTTTCCTTCCTTAAGAAACTGGACAGTTATAAGACTTTCTGCTGGAACAATTTTAGGACGAGTATTAAGCTTAAATGGACATATTGGTATGATAATTGCAGCATCAACACGAGGATCTACAATAGGACCACCCGCAGACATTGCATATGCTGTTGAACCACTAGGTGTTGATACAATAAGACCATCAGCACGAACATCATCAACAACCTCCTCATCAACAAGAACACGTAAATTAAGCATCTTAGCAGGCTGACTTGTCATTATAACAAGTTCATTAAGAACAGTATGCCATTCATTATCACATAAAACATCAAGCTGTAAACGTTCTTCAATGAAAAAATCATAATTTAAAAGTTTTTCAAGACATTCAAAAACATTTTCAGGATCTACTTCTGTAAGAAAACCCACAGTTCCCATGTTAATACTAAGAATTGGAATCTTCTTAGGAGAAAGTACATGCTGTGCATTAAGAACTGTTCCATCTCCACCAACACACAACACAATATCTGAACTCATATCATCAAGTGCTACATCATACATACTAAATTCAGGAAGTTTTTCAACTAATGATGAGTCAACTTCAACTTCCACATTATTTTCAAGAAGATATTTTATTATACTACAATCAAGTTCAATAGCATCCTCTTTATCTGTACGTGATACAATTCCTATTTTCATTTTTATTCTTATCCCCTTTTTTTTACTATCTTTTTTTTTATTTTTTAGTTTATTAAGTCTATAATTTTCTTATGAATACTTTCATTTGCCACAGCAACAATGGATGTTGTCTCCATTAAATCAAGCTGACTTGAAAGTTCATTTGAAAGTTTATCTGTAACAATACCATTATTTTCCTTAAGTATAAGTTGTGCTGCTGCAATATCAAGAAGACGTACAGAACCAGTATCAAGAAATGCATCATATGTTCCATCAGCAACATAACAAAGCTCAATAGAAATAGCTCCAATAAGACGAAGTCTACGTATTGATGAGAGCAACTTGTTAACACGTTCTTTATCTTCTCTGTAAATATAATTACAAACAGTAGCCTCAGAAAGATTAGAAATATTTGAAATGCTCATTTTTTTATTATTCTTTAATGCTCCCTGATTTTTCACAGCTATATATGTATCTTCATTTGCAAAATTTTTAACAAATCCAATTTCAATATTTCCAAGAGTAATATTATTAATATCCTTATCATCCTTAATTTCAGCAATAGCAATGGAAATACCATAACATGGAATTTGTTTTAAAGCATTAGTTGTACCATCAAGTGGATCCATGATAAGAATAATTTCAGGATCATCATCACCAATCTTTATTGTTCCAATTTCTTCACTAATAAGAATCAGTGAATGACCTGTACTTTCAAGTGTCTTAATAGCAGCATTTTCAGCATATTCATCAATCTTATGAGTAGGAGTACCATCAGCTCCTATTTTTGTAATAGTATCAACTTCAGGATCACTAGCTGCATTTTTTATTGCATTTTCAACATTAAGAGCAATTGTATCTGAAACTTCAAGCCAAAAATTTATCACATCATCATTCATATTTAATTCCCACATCTAAAATCTAAGTTCTTTATTTAAAATTTTAAAAAATATAATTCTAATTTTATTTTCTGTAAAATTAAGTTTTTTTTCTTTTTTAAGTTAATATAATTAATAATATATTAGTAATAAAATAAGTAAATTATCAAAAAATTCAGGATATAATATTAAAATCTAATTTGAAAAAAAAGGATAAATGGTGGTGATTGAAATTATATTTAATCTAAAAAGGTAGAATATTTATTGTTCTGTTTCGTATGTATTTCTGTTTTTAATTATTCCTTTTTCATTGTAGTTTATGCTACTTGATTTTGTTGTTGAGTTTGTGTTTTCTATTGTTAGTATTGATTTTAGATTATAATTTACACTTCCACGATTTGCTATGTTGTACATGTTTTTTGTGTTGTTTATGGTTATATTTCCATTATTGTTGTAGTTTACTCCTCCATCATAGTTTGCTTTGTTTTCTTTGAATGTTGAATCATTTATATTTATATTTCCATGATCATTGTAGTTTACTGCTGCATTGTTTATTACTTTATTTTCTTTGAATGTGGATTTTATGATTTCTAGATCTTTGTAATTGTAATTTACTCCTCCACGTGTTGCGTTGTTTTGATTTAAATTGGATGATCTTATAATCATACTACCATAGTTTGCATTTACCCCACCATTTGTTGCTGTGTTGTTTGTGATTTGTGAGCTTGTTATGTTAAGTTTTGCGTTTTTGTTGTTGTAGTTTACTCCTCCATAGTTTAATGCTTTGTTGTTTATGAAGTTTGAATTGTTAATTGTAAGTTTGTTTTTATCGTTAAAGTTTACTCCACCATTTATTTTTGCATTATTGTTTTTATATGTGGATTTTACAATGATAGTTTCACCAATGTTATAGTTTACACCACCACGGTTTGCTGTGTTAAATGAGAAGTATGATTTGGTTTCATTTACAAATCCATTGTTGTTGTATATTATAGCTCCATTTAATGCTTTGTTGTTTGAAAATGATGAGTTTAGTATTTTAACTTTTCCATGATCATTATATATTACTCCACCATTTTTGGTTGCTGTACAATTTAAGAATATGGAATCATAAATGTTTATTGTTCCATTGTTATTATAGATTACGCCTCCACGAGTTGCTGTTGCATATCTTATTTTAAAGTTATATAATTCAAGAGTATAACCAGGGTCTACTATGATGAATTGTTTATTATTTTCATCAAGGAGATTTCCATTTCCATAGATTCTTAGTGTTTTATATGTTGAATTTCCCCATGTTATTAGATCTGTCCAGTTATAGTTTCCTCGTGTAAGGTTTACTGTTGCTATACTATATGGATTTAGTGTTTGTTGTTTGAAGTTATTAACTGCATCTACTAATGCTTTGTATCCACTTACATTTTTAACTGGGTGTGTTGGCTTAGATAAGTTAAAGATAGCAGATTGTGTGCTTCCAATGTATTGTGTGTTAGATAGGTAATCTAGGGTTAAGTTATGTACTTTGATATCATAGTTATTTGTCATTTTCATTTGATATGTTATTGTCCCGTTTTTTACTGGTATTTCTATTGTTTTATTGTTGTTGTCTTTTTGTGTTATTCCATCAATTTTAAGTGTTACAACTCCTGTTGTTACAGGTTTATTATTTACATCAAAGATGTTTGATTGTATTTTCAGGTTTTCATTTACTGACACATTTTGAGTTAGGTTTTTTATTTTTATTTGTGTATTTATTGGGTTTATTGTAACTTCTAGTTGTGTTATGTTATTTTCTTCTACTGTTATTGTTATATTTTCTAATCCCTGGTTTACTGCTGTGTATGTGCTTTGTACATATCCATTTTTTGTCTGATTTTCTGATATGCTTCCAAGGTTTGATTTTCCTGATACTATGGTGTTATCTGGCATGTTACCGGTTGATTGAGTTATAGTGTTTCCATCTGTTAGGTAGTTAAAGTCATAGTTGATTTTAGTTGTTTGAGTTGAATTTAATTTATCTGTATCAATTTGTGTTTTAAGATAGATCCATTTTTCTGGTGCATCTACATTACTAAGTAGTTCATTCCATTGTGGTGTATTAGAACTCCACCAGTTATCTTCTAGAGTAGAATTGTTGTTTTCTGAATAAATTAATGCAAGTGTATCATTATTATTTTTAATAAAAGCTGATTTAGTAACATTTAATGTTCCATTATTGTATATTATAAGACCTTTTGGATCAAAATATGATACTTTATATCCTTCATATGTGTTAGTAATTTTTGTATTTCTAAATATGGTTTTTGTAACATTTAAATTTCCATTATTATATATTGCTCCTCCATAACTTTTTCCACATGATTCTACTGTATTATTTTCAAATAAGGAATTATTTATTGTCATATTTCCATTATTATATATTGATCCACCAAATCCATCTGAAGGTAGGCTTAATGATTGTATGTAATTATTTGTAAATTTTGTATTATTTATTTTAACAGTTCCTATATTATAAAGTATTCCACCTTTACAATCACATTCACCACTAGTTGTTGGTGAACCACCTGTTATATATTCATCACGATTCCAGTAATCTATGAAGTTGGTTTTTTCCCTACAATAACTGTTATTAAATATAGTATTTTCTATTTCAAGTAATCCAGTATTATATAATCCTCCAGTTACATGAATATAGAAATCATCAGTAACATTATGCTCAATTACATAATCATTACCAGCTTCAGTATTTATACGTTCTTCGTATTGGAGCTGCTCACTTGTTAAATTACTGTTTGTAATCTTCATTTTTCCTGAATTATTTAATAAATCAACTAAACCTTCAACATTATCTAAAATAACTGTTCCCTTATTTTGCATTCTAAACCATCTAATTTCAAGATTTGAAATATTTAAATTAACTGATGATGATATCTTAAAATTTCCATTTTGAAGAATAACGTTATTGGAAGTTCCTTGAATTGTAATATTTAATTTTTTTGGTGTGTTTAATTTATTATTTCTACTATAAAGATTATATATTCCGTCATTTGCTAAATTAAGTATATAATTATGGTCTTCTGATTGATTTGCTACAATATCATTAAGAGTATCATTTAATTGTGTACCATTTGTAATTGTGTATATTTTATTTTGTGTTTCTGCTGTTTTAATATTCTTTGTAGTATTTGATTCTATATTATATTTTCCAGTATTTTCCTTTTCTGTTGAATTTTTATTATTTTCTAATCTATCTTGACTTTGTTTGGTTTTTGAATTATTATTATTACTTATTATATGAGAAGTATTTTTTTTTATACTATTTGATGATTGTTTTATTTCTTTATTTATATTTGTTGAAATTGTACCTTGATCTATACTATTATCATAATTGTTTATGTCTTGAGATGTTATTTGATCTGAACTTATATTATCTGGATTTTCAGCATTCAGAACGCTCAGTGACATAAACAGTGTTATTAGTATCATTCCAATAAGTACTTTCTTGTGATTTTGTATTTGCACTTTTTGCACCCTCTATTGTTATTGTCATATTTTGTCTACATTCTGTATAATGACTAGTTCCACCATATACAAATGTTATTAAATATGTATGAGAATAGTTTCCTGTATTAGTTACATTTAATGTTAGATTTGCATCTTTAATACTAGATGCAGTACCTTGTGATACTCCATTTATTTTAAATATGAATTTACCTTCTTCAATATTTTGTGATCTTCCATCCACTACTTCTGCTTGTATAATGTATTGACTTTTATTTGTAGGATTTTGTGTTGCAGTTAGTCTAATATATGATTGTCTTGGATCTCCTGGTTGATATGTTATTTCCTCATTATCGAATTTTAATGTTACTTTTATAACATGAGCTGGGATTGTTATAACTTCACTTTTATATATTTCGTATGTTTGTATTTTTGTTTCATTTGCATAATAAGTTATTACTGTAAAGTTTTGACTTGGAAGATAATATACACTATCAAAAATACCACATTCATTACTGCTTGTCTTATTACATAGTTTAATGTTAATCACAAAATCCATACTTTGATTATTATTCCATACTTTACTCCATTGTGTAAATAATAGTACCATTGGACAGGTAGCATCTACATTATTATTTGCTGTGATATTTCCATGATTACTTCCCCACCAGTTATATTTTGCAGTAACTGTATTATTTGTTGTTGAATATATTGAATAATTTCCAATATTATCATATATTTTAGATGAGCGAATTTCTACAAAATTTCTTTCTGTAGAGTTTATGTTATTATAATATATTGCAGAACCAAGGTTTGCTTTGTTTTTATATATAATTGATTTAAATAATCTTAAAAATGTGGAATTATTAATAAATAAAGCTCCTCCTTTTTCCTTAGCAGTATTTTCAGTAAATGTAACATTTTCAACTGATAAATGTTGATATTCTGGAATAAAAATTGCTCCACCATTTTCTGCTATATTATTTGTGAAAACTGTATCATGTATAGCTACAGTTAAATGACTTTGATTAAATGATATTGCTCCTCCAAGTTGTGCAATATTATGATTAAAGACGTCATTATTAATATGCACACCTAAATCAGATGTATTAAACATTATCACTCCTCCACTCATTGCAGAGTTATTAATGTAAGTATTGTTTACAAAGTCTATGAAATCAATATCATTTGTACAAAACATTACTCCACCAAAAGCAGCTGAGTTATTTATAAATAAGTTATTTTTGATAGTCCAATTTGAACTTTGTCCATGACCACTTAAAGCTCCTCCTAGTGAATAAAACTTACCATTTAAATAAGTTTTATTTAAATAATTATTAATAAACTGACAATTTTCAATAATAATCATATCATCAGTTCCAACACCTATTACTGCTCCTCCACGTCTTACTGCTGAGTTATTTTCAAATATTGAATTTTTAATAGTAGTTTGTCCAAAACTATGAATTGCTCCTCCATGATTACCTGCATAATTGTTTATAAAAGTACAATCAGTAATATTAGTAATATTTCCACTATTAATACTAATAGCACCAGCAAATGTTGCAGTATTATTAATAAATGTTGTATTTGTTATAATTCCTCCACCACTTCCAAGTGTTATAGCTCCACCACGACTTGCATTATTAAGAGTATTTTTATTATTAGCAGTATTATTAACAAAGTTAGAATTAGAAATATTAATAGTTGAACTAGTAGATGTATATATACAACTACCATTCACTGCACTATTATTAATAAAATCACAATCTTTCAATGTTAAATTAGAACTTCCAAGATAGATAGCTCCACCACATCCTTTATTTCCTGTTACATCTGTAGTATTAACTTTATTATTTTTAAAACTACAATTTGATATGTGTCCTATACTATCTTTACCTCCAATATGTAAAACTCCAGCTCTTTGAGTAGCGATATTATCATAAAATTGTGAATTAGTTATATTAATTTTATTTTCTTTACCATTAGAAAATAAGACTGACCCCATTCTTCCAATATTATCTGAAAAAATACAATTATTAATTAACAGAATAACATTGGATCTTGCCATAATTACTCCTGGATAAGAAGCATCATCATTTTGATTTGCATTAATAAATTTTAAATTATCAAATGTTAATTTTGTATTTGTTATATTAAACCCAACATTATTATTACAGTTAATTATTGTTTGTTGGTTATTTTCTCCATTAATTGTTAAACTTTTGCTTATGACAATTTGTTGATCTAAAATATATTCACCATTTTTCATATTAATTATTGAGTTGTTTTCTATGCTTGTCACTGCTTTTTGTAGTGTTTTATATGGGTTGGATTCATCTCCATTGTTTTCATCACTTCCAGTATTTGCATCGACATATAATATTTTTTGTTCATTGACATTTTGGATAGAAGCTTGTGAAGTTTCTATGTTATCATTTTCTTCATAGGTTGTATCATATTTATCTGTGTCTATTTTAGGATAAGTGGAATCTTCATCTATGAAGATATATTCATTATTACTTTTTTCATTTGTATTTATATTACTTTGAATTGATAGGTCATCAGTACCATCAGATGAAATAATATCAGTATTATTAGATGTAGCATAACAACTACCAAGGCTAAGTAATATTAAACAAATTAAAAGTATAATAAATTTATTACTTTTCATTGAAATTTTATCTCCTAGTTTTTTTTATATTTATGTTTAATATAAGAATTTTACAACATATTTATCAAATAATTCACATGTTTTATGATAGGATTTTTAAAAAAATATATTGAGATACTTTTTTTATTTATATGGTTTTATTATTTTTAAATAATTTAAATTTATCTAATTTATTTTAATTTTTTTTTAACTTTGATTTTTATAATTTTATATCCTAATTTCTAATTTTATATTGGAAATATTCAATTAGTAAATATTATTAGAAAAAAAGTTAATAATCAGTTATGCTATTCATAAATATTCATATTAAATATGATCATACTCTTATTGTTTGTATTTTACTTCACTATTGATTGTTATATTGTTTGTTTTTTGGGTTCTGTCAAAAATTGGGTTATTTAAAAAAAAGTATTATTTTTACACTTGATAATGATTTTGTTTTAAATGTTTTAAAATTAGAAAATAAGTCTGTAAAATTAATATAATTATAAGGAGTAGATATTTTTATATGTTAAAAGAAAAAATAAATACTCCTGGTAGTGTATTTAACTTAATTCTTTATAATCTTTTCGATTTTATAAAAAATTTTGAAAATAAAGTAAAATTAGAATTTAAATCAGAAAATAACTCTAAAAAAACAAATAAACAAAAAAAATAATGTTGAAAAAGAGAGTAATTATTATTTAAAAAAATGTTAAAGATATTTGTCCACATTGTGGATCAAAAAAAGTTATAAAATTTGCATATAAAAGAAAAAAATTAGTCATTTTAAATGAAAGAAAAGTAGAAGTTAAAATTCAAAGATATAAATGTAAAATATACAATAAAATATTTAATACAGATTTATTTAATTTTATTTTACCAAATTGTAATATTACAATTCCTGGAATAGAAATTATTCGAAGAATTTATTCAATTCATGGATTTAGTATCTATAAAATTAAGTATGAGTTAAAAAAACAGTTTAAAGTAGATATTTCACACTAAAATATAGAAAACATTATTAAAAACTATAAAAAATAAAATAAAGTAGAATTTTGGAGTTATTCAGGTTATTACTTATTTGATAGTCTTTGGACTAAAATTAACAGTTCGTGGAAGTATATTTTAGCTTTATTTGATGTTAAACAGAATACATTGGTTTCATTTGATTTAGCTTCGAATGAGTCTAAAAAAACAATAAAAAAAGTTTTTAGATAAATCAACACGTAACCAAAAAAGAATAGCAATAATAACAGATTTAAAAGAAGAATATAGACTTCCAATAGCACAATTAGGATTTAAACACTAATTTTGTAATTTTAACACCAAACAAAAGATAAATAGAAATATAAAAAAAGAAATAAAAGAAAATAAATTGTCAAAAAAATATATAAAAGAAATTAAAAAACGTAAAAAAGATATTTTTAAAATATTTGATTGTGAAAATATAAATTTAGATAAAAAGAAATTAAATGAACTTAAAAATATTACAAAAGACATTAAAAATGTTATTTCAATATTTTAAATGAATTTATTAAGCCTTACTTTAAAAACTTAACATATGCAATTGAAAATAGAAATATAGCATTTACAAGTAATAAAATTGAAAATTTATTTCAAAAAGTATTTCCAAAATCAATTAAAAAAAAAGAGAATGAAAACGAAATATGGAGTTTTAAACAGATTTGAGATAAAATTAGAATATTGGAATGATAATAACAAAGTTTGAAAAAACCAACCCAATTTTTGACAGAGCCGTTTTTTGTACTTTAGATATATTATTTTAGTAGTATTTTAAATTTTTAAAGTATTTTTTACATTTAATCTTAAATTTACTTTATTTTTTTAAAGATTTCTTTAAAATAGAGTAATAATTCTAGTAGTTTATGTATTAAAAAAAAGTAAGATAGTTAAATAGGTATTTAAAGGGAGAATAATTTAGTATTCTCCATTATTTAGTGTTTTAGTGTTGGTTTGTTATTTGTTTTAGGTTCATATGTAGTGTTTCAGGTTTTGGTAGTTTGATTTTTAGTGCTTCATAGATTACTTCGTCAATTGTTTTCATTGGTTTGAATGTTAGTTGTTCTTTTATTTCATCTGGTACATCTTCAAGATCTTTCATATTTTTTTCAGGTAGTAGTACTGTTTTTATTCCTGCTCTTTGTGCTGCTATTACTTTTTCTTTAATTCCACCTACTGGTAGTACTTTTCCTTGTAGTGATATTTCACCTGTCATTGCTAGTGTTGAGTCTACTGGTATGTCTGTAATTAGTGATGCTATTGTTGTAACAAGTGTTACTCCTGCTGATGGTCCATCTTTTGGTATTGCTCCTTCTGGTACGTGGATGTGTATGTCTTTATGTTCAATTTCTGTATCTTCAAGTAGGTTTGAGAATCTTGATTTTACAAGGCTTTGTGCTATTTGTGCTGATTCTTTCATTACATCTCCTAGTTGTCCTGTGAGTTTTAGTTTTTCAGCTCCTGGTGACATGAGTGATTCTACAAATAGTACATCTCCTCCTACTGGTGTCCATGCTAGTCCTGTTACTACTCCTGATGGGTTGGATTCTGATACTTTTGAGTAGTGTGCTTTTTCACGTCCTAGTAGTTCTCGTATTTCATTACATGTTACTTTGTATGGTAGTTCTATGTTTTCTGTTACTATTTTTTCTGCAATTTTACGTGTGATGTTTGCAATTTCACGTTTAAGTCCTCGTACTCCTGCTTCACGTGTGTATTTTTCTATTATTCTATCTATTACTTCAGGTTCTAGTATTATATCATTTTCTTTTAGTCCATGTTCTTTTAGTACATCAGGTAGTAGGTGTTCTTCTGCTATGTGTTGTTTTTCTGTGTTTGTATAACTTTCAAGTTCTATGATTTCTAGTCTGTCACGTAATGCTGGTGGTATTGTTTCAAGGTTGTTTGCTGTTGCAATGAAGAATACATCTGATAGGTCATATGGTAATTCTAGGTAGTGATCTGAGAATGTGTCGTTTTGTTCAGGATCTAATACTTCAAGTAGTGCTCCTTTTGGATTTCCATTTATTGATTCTGTGAGTTTGTCTATTTCATCAAGTATGAATACTGGATTTCTTGCTCCTGCTTTTTTCATTCCATTTATGATTCTACCTGGTAGTGCTCCAAGATATGTTCTTCTATGTCCTCTGATTTCTGATTCATCACTTACTCCACCAAGACTTGCACGTATATATGGTCGGTTCAGTGCTTTTGCTATACTTTTTCCAAGACTTGTTTTTCCTGTTCCTGGTGGTCCTACAAATAGTAGTATACTTCCTTGTTTTTCGTTTTTAAGTTTAAGTACAGCTAGGTGTTCTAGTATTCTTTGTTTGATTTTTTCAAGTCCGTAGTGGTCTTTATCTAGTTGTTGTTTTGCTTTTTGTATGTCTATTTCTTCGATTTCTGGTTTTTCCCATGGAAGTTCAAGTATTGTGTCAAGATAGTTTCGTATGATGTTTTCTTCAGCATTGTTTTGTCCTTGTCTTTCAAGTTTTCGTGCTTCTTTTAGTGCTACTTTTTCAACTTCTTCAGGTAAGTTTGCTTCTTTGATTTTTTCTGTGTATGTTTGTGATGTTTCATCATCTACCATGTCTAGTTCTTCTTGAATCATTTTCATTTGTTCGCGAAGTAGGTTTTGTTTGTGTGCTTCTGACATGTTGTCTGAGAGTTTTTTTGCTATGTCTACTTGTAGATACATTGCATCTTTTTGTTCAAGTAGTAGTTGTATTATTTTAAATGCTCGTATTTTTGTTGAGTTGATTTCTAGAAGTTCTTGTTTTTTGTCTATTGTTACTTTAAGATATGGGAATACTTCTGCTATTTTTTCATTTACGTTTTGTTTTTGGAGTATTTGTTGTAGTATGTATTCTGAGTTTGGTATTAGTTGTGATATTGCTTTGGATGCTTGATCTATACTTTCTTTTATTGTATATGCTTCATCTGTTGTTATGTTGTTTTCTTCTTGTATTACTTCATATTCTCCGAAGTATATTCCATGGTTGTCTGTGATTTGTGTTATGTGTACTTTATCTTTTATTTGGAGTTCTAGTAGGTATTGATCTTCTGTTTCTTGTAGGTTTTTAATTTCTAGTATTGTTCCTACATCATAGAATTCTACAGCTTCTCCATTTTCTGGTGGGAAGTTTTTTGGTGATAGTATGATTCCGTTTTCTTCTTCATTTAGTACTTTTAGCACGTTTTCAGCTTGACTTTTTTCAAGGTTTATTACCATATCTGTGTGTGGTAGTAGGATTGTGTTTGGTATGAGTAGGATTGGTAGTTTTTTTTCATTATTTTGGTTCATATTTTCTTGTGTCATTTCTTCTTTTGTTGTGTTTTGTTTTATATCTTCCGGTTTTATTATTTCTTCGTCTTTTCTTAGTTTTTGTGTAAATGAGAGTTTTTTATTTTTCATAATTATCGCATATCTCCTTAATTGGAATTAGTTTATTTTTTTTTTAAATTTTTTAGAAAAGATTTTATTTTTTTTTATGGGTTTATTATATTGTGGAAAAGTTGGTCGATATTTTCTTTTTGTTTTATCATGTGTTGGGTGTTTATATAGTAATATATGTTATTGCCTTTCTTGTCTGATTTTATTAACTCTGCAGTTCGTAGTACTTTTAGATGTTGTGATGCTGCAGGTTGTGTTATTTTTTTTTTCTGCTATTTCATTTACTGTTATTTCTTTTTTTCCCTTTGCAAGAAGGCTTATTATTTTTAAACGATTAGTATTACTAAGAATTTTAAATGTTTTTTCTAGTTTTTTCTCAGTTTTCGTTTCCATAAAATATGATATATAAGAGGTTACTTATATACTTTTCTATTTTAATAACAAAAAGTAACTAAATTATATTATTAATTCAAAAAGTTATAAAAACAACAAATAACAAACCTAAAAAATAACAATAAAAAAAATAATGGGGAGAAAAACTTACAATGAAAATATCACTAACAAAAGGAGCATCCGAAGGACCAACTAAACTAAATGCATTTGACAATGCACTACTTGATGCAAACATAGGAAATGTAAATCTAATACCAGTATCAAGCATGCTACCTGCAGAAGTTGAAAAAATACCAATGCCAGAACTAAAACCAGCTGAAATGACAAACTGTGTACTATCACACCAATACTCAGATAACCCAGGAGATGAAATAACAGCAGTAATAGCATATGCTCTAACAGAAGAAATGGGATGTGTAGTAGAAACCAAAGCAATAAACAAACCACTAAAACAACTAGAAGAAGAAGCACGCTTCATGGCAGAATACATGGTAGAAAAAAGAAACCTTGAAATCATAGAATATGAATGTATATCACAAACACACACAGTAAAAGAAAAAGCAAGCGTAATAGCAGCACTAATATATCATGATCCAATCAGACACTAAGAGAAAGTAAAAAAAAATAAAACACTTAACCACCCTCTAAACATACTACTTTTTTTCATAAAATATGAATTTACTAGTTAAAAACTTTTAAACTACTAAAAAAAAGAGCTATCTTATTTTAAAAAAAAGAAATACTAAAAAAAAGGGGATATGTAAAAAATAATTCCAAAAAAAAGGTATATTAAAAAGGGGAATTTAAATAAATAAATCCTCTTTTTTATCCATTTACTATTTCATCAAGAATTTCAATGAATTTCTCATTTTTAGGATGTGTTTCAATACTTATACGCATATAATATTCATCAAGATCACGGAAACTTGTACAATCACGTACAATTACACCACGTTTCATAAGCTCATCTGCAAGTTGAGCTGCTGTAAATCCACTATCATGAAGATCTACAAGAAGATAGTTAGATTTTGATGGATAAATGTGAAGATTATCAATATTACTTACACTTTCATATAAGTATTCACGTTCATCAATAGATTTTTTAATATAATTATTAATATAATCCTCATCATCAAGTGTTGCAATAACAGCCTTTTGTGATGGTACAGTTACACTAAATACAGGTTTTATTCTTGACATCTTCTCAAGAAGTTCAGGATTTGAAAGACCATATCCAATACGAAGACCTGCAAGACCAAGTATTTTAGAAAATGTTCTGATAATTAATACATTATCATACTTATCAAGTAAGTTAATATTATTTACCTCAGCAAATTCCCAGTATGCTTCATCTACAACAACAAGTGCATCAGTAGCTTCAATAATACGAATAATATCATCTTGACTTATAAGTCCACCTGTAGGATTATTTGGAGTACATAAAAATATTGCTTTTGTTTTATCAGTTATATTTTCAAGTACAGAATCAACATCAAGTGTATTACTTTCAAGATCCCATTTTGCATATACAGGCTTTGCACCATATACTTTAAATGTATATTCATAGTATGTATATGTTGGTGGATGTGTTATAAATTCATCTCCTGGATCTATTAATGTTTTAGCTAAAACATCAAATAGTTCATCTGCTCCATCACCTGTTACAATTACTTGTTCTGGTTTTACATTTGCATATTCTGCTATTTTTTCTTTTAAGTATTCATGATTAGATTCAGGATATCTGTTTATTTCATCTATTGCATCAATAATTGCTTGTTTTGCCTTTGGTGATGCTCCCCATGGATTTTCATTTGATCCAAGTTTTATAATATCTTCAGGACTAACACCGTATTTTTCCATAATTTCCTTTTTTGATCGTCCTGGAACATATGTGTCATATTCATCTATAATTGCTCGAGTTTTTACCATTATTAATCACATAAAAAAAATTTTATTATTATATTCTACTTTTAACTTATCTTTTTTATAACTAAAAAAACTTTATACTAAATAAAAAAAATAATATTTAAAAAAATTCTAAATATGGGGGGGGGGGAGAAAAATAATTGTAGTATAATTTAATATAAAATACTACTTCTTTTATTCATATTCTTCAAATGCTAAGTGTACATATTCATCTGCATTTTCACGTATACTTGCTATTTCTTCATCTTTTAGTTCACGTACTGCTTTTGCTGGTGATCCTATAATTAGGGATTTTTCTGGAAATGTTTTATTTTCAGTTACTAGTGATCCTGCTCCTACAAGGCAGTTTTTAGGTATATGTGCACCATTTAGTATTGTTGATCCCATTCCTATTAGCACATCATCATCTATAGTACATCCATGTACTGTTGTATTATGTCCAATTGATACATTTTTTCCTATTTTTACAGGTTTATTTTTACTTACGTGTAATACACAGTTATCTTGTACATTAGAATTATCTCCTATTGTGATTGGTTCATGATCTGCTCGTATTACAGCATTATGCCATACTGATACATTTTCACCTAGTTTTACATCTCCAATTACTTGTGCTCCTTCAAATATTTTTACATTTTTCATTGTATAATTCAACTCGCTATATCTTTTTTTAAGGTAATTTTCTTATTTTTTTTATACTTATTTGTTATATAATAGTAATGGAAGATTTATTTTTTTTTAGGATAAAATTATCTTTCCATATATTCTACTATTTTTTATGTAGATTAATATTTTTCTTATCTTATATAAAAATACTATGATTTTACTATATTATCTATTAGAAAGTTAAAAACTAGTTAATTAAATTTAAAAAAAGTAAAAAAAAAGTAGGGTGGTTAAAAAAAAGGGAGTTTCATTTTATCCACATATTCCCCCCTTTTTATTCATCATCTTGGTTGTATTTTTTAAACATTTGCTCATGTTTTTTGATAATATTATCATTATATTGTTTTTTATTTTTCTTAGATTTTTTATTATTATGTCGTTTTTTAAATGAATTATCTTTATCATTAAAGTAATTAGAGTTTCTTGGATTTCTATCATATTGTTGCTCTTCATTATAATAGAAGTAGTTATCATCATCTCTATTTTGTCTTTGAGGTTGTTGTCTGTAATTTCTTGGTTGTTCATATTCTCTTTGATTATTATATTGTTGTGGATATTGATTATGTCTTTGATTATATTTTTGTGGTTGTTGATACTCATTTGGATTATAACTATCTTGATACTCGTTATCTTGATACTCGTTTGGATTATAATTATCTTGGTATTCATTAGGATTATAATTCATTCGTGGTGGGTATTGCCTTTTTTGTTGATATTCTGGAATATTATACTCATCTTGTTGTTGTATTATAAGATCTACTACATATTTAGCATTTGGTGTATCATCAAGAATTATTTTTGAATTATCATGACCACCATATATTATAATATCACCAACATTAAGAAGTCTTTCAAGAACTGATTGTTGAATTTCTAAATCCTGAATTTTATCATATGACATTGTAAGTTTTTCATGTCTGAAAATTCCCCTATTAATAATAATATAACGACTTGTAAGAGTATATGTTGTATGATTACGATCAATTACATCAAGTGCAATTTTAATAATTACAAATAAAATAATTAAAATTAATATAAGCTCACAAAATGATGTAAGCTGGGGAATATCAACTCCAAAAGTATTTATTAATATTAATTGTACTTCTGCTACAACTGATAAAATTGGAACAAAGAAAAATGCAAGAAGAAATACTACAATAATTTTAGAAATAAAATTATCAGGATATGTAAGTAAGTTAGGCTTAGTTTCATATAAAATATTACCTGATCCACCATTAACTATATTCTTCTCATTTGAAGAACTATGATTTGGTTGTGGCATCATGTTTATTCATTATCTCCTTTGATTATTTATATTATCTATATTCTTTTTACGTGGTAAAATTTTTCATATATTTTAGTATAGAATACTTTTTATTCAATTTTTTTCCTGTTATCTGTTATATAACATATATAGTATAATATAATAATAAAATTTTATGTTACAAAAAAAATAAAACTAAAAAATAATAAAAAAATTACAAAGAAAAAAAAATGATGATAGAAAAAAATGGGAGGTGTTATTATGTATATTGAAGATATAAACCTAAATCAAACACATATTCTTCTTAAATGTGATGTGAGATATGATATAAAACCACAAATACTAAAAGATCAACAAATAATACAAAACACGATAGATCAACACCCAGAATTTATGAATTACACACCAATAAAACTAGAAAGTAATGATAAAATAATAAATATGATGATAGAATCATCAACACAAGCTGATGTAGGACCAATGGCAACAGTTGCAGGAAGTATAAGTGAAGATATCCTTAATCATCTTAAAAAACATAACATGAAAAACATAATAGTAGAAAATGGTGGAGACATAGCACTAAAAACAACAAAAAAAAGTATAATGAGCCTATATGCAGGAGATAAGAATCCATTTTCATATAAAATCGGATTTAAAATAAAAAATAAACCACATGGCTATGGAATATGTACATCAGCAAATATTGGATCATCACACAGCCTAGGATTAACAGATGCAACAGTTGTATTTAGTAGAAAATGCAGTTTATCTGATGCTCTTGCAACAAGAATAGCAAACAGTGGAACAGGTACTCAAAAAGATGAAATAATACAAAATGCATTAGAATGTGCAGATAACTACAAAGATAAATATGATGGAGTAGTAGTAATTAAAGATGATCTAATTGCAAAAGTAGGACACATACCAGATATTGTAAGTATAGAGGATGTAAAAAATAAATATGAAACAATAATAGTATAAGAAAAAAAATATCAGTACTATGAATACTACAATAAAAAAAAATAAAAATATAAAATTAGGATAGATTATAGGTTATCTAGACATACCTCTCGTAGAACCTGTGCATCTGGATTATTTGGATATAATATTAATACTTTACTAAAGCATTCTTTTGCTTTTTCAAATTCATCAAGTTCCATGTATGCTACACCTTTATTATTTAGTATAATAGGATTTTCAGCATCAACTTCAAGTGCTTTATCATAGCATTCTATAGCTTCTTCATATCTGTAGAGTCCAAGTAATGTGTTTGCTTTACTTGCCCAGATATTTGAATCATCATGATCATCAAGACATAATTCTAGTGATTTATCATATGATTGTAATGCTTCTTCACCTCTATCCATCATGTTAAGTATTGTTGCACGTTCATTCCATACATCAGGACTTTTATCATCTATTTGTATAGTTTTATCAAGGAATTTTAGTGCTGTTTCAAAGTCATTTAGCATTTCATATATTAATCCTCGCCAGTAGAGTATAGTTGGATTATGATTATTTATTTTAAGAGCTTGATTGTTAAATTTTAATGCCTTTTCAGGTTCTCCTTTATTAAGATATGCTATTGCAATGTTATTATATAAATATTCATTATCAGGATTTAGTTTTATTGCCTTTTTATAATGTTTTATTGCATCTCCAAATTGTCCAAGACGTGAAAGATTATCACCAATACGGTTTAATAGATTTACATCATCAGGATCATATTCAAGTGCTGTTTTATAACATATTGAGGATTGCTGGTAGTTTCCCATATCAAATAGTACATCTGCCTTTTTTATGATAATATTTTTCTGATTTATTGCAGAACCTTCCCACTGGCTTACATGTAGTTTATGAAAGTCAAAAACCTGGAATTTATCATCATCACTAGTATTATTTGGATATGTTTTTCTAAGATCAGCTTCAAGTTCTCGACTATTTTTATATCCTAGTTTTTCAATAATCTGTGGATCTTCCCTGATTTCTTTAAATGTTTTTATTTCCACATGATTTACTTCTGCTTCAAAGAGTTTTTCACGTTCTTTTGAAAGAATATTCCAGTAGCAGTAGAGTCGATCACCAGGATATAATGGATTTTTCCATAATCGTCTTATAGTAGTGTTTCTTTTTCCACTAATTAGATCAATATCTTTGTTTGATAATAGTAGTGTTGGCATATGTTTCCTCATATAATATTATTAATTTAATTTATTGTTTGATTTCCAAATTGTCCACTTTTCAGATGTAATTCATCAATACATATATTATTATCTAGATTTTCTAGAATTTCACGCATTTCTTCAGGATTTGGTTCATCTGCTGTTAGTAATGATACATCATATGTTGATCTGTTTCTAAATTGTTGTAGTGTATATTGGTTACATTGTATTTGTTGTGTTATTGTTTTTATATCATCTTCTGATAAAAGTTGTGGAACATATGTTGTTCGACATTCAAGAAATACATTATTATCTCGTATTATTTGTATTGACTTTGTTATTTTATCTTTCACATTTGATGGATATTTATCTGATATTTTATAATATTTATCTAGTGGTGCTTTTATATCCATTGCTACATAGTCAATATCATATATTACATCTTTTAGTAACTCTGGATGTAAGCCGTTCGTATCTAGTTTTATAAGAAGATCTAGTTGTTTTGCTTTTTTTATAAATTTCTTTATTACATCAAGTTGTAGTAGTGGTTCTCCTCCACTAAGTACTATTGCATCAATAAAATCTAGATTATCTTCAATTTCAGATATTGTATTTTCAATTTCTAAATCTGTTAGTTTTTCATGTTTTAGAAGTTGTGGATTATGACAGTATTTACATCTCAGATCACATCCTGGTGTAAATAGTACTAATGCCATTTTCTTCGGATAATCAAGTGATGAGTAGACAGGTTCTATATTCATAAAATATCACAAAAAATGGTGTAGGAATTTTTTTTATAAGTCTTTTATTAATTGAAAAAATAAAAAAGAGATAATTTTTTTAATTTAAGATAAAAAAAGAAGAACTCTTTTTTATCATTCTTTTTTCTTTGTATATTATAAATTTATTATAATTTTAAATATTTAAAATTTATATATGTAGTGTTTTTCATAACTTTTTGTACAAAAAAAAATTTTACTAATTTCAGAAAAAAAATATCTTTTTTTAAAAAACTTAAAAAAATAATCATATATATAAAAAAAATTAATAATTAATTTAAAT
>NZ_LWMS01000047.1 GCF_003149675.1 Methanosphaera cuniculi
ATATAGTTATATATATAAATAAAAAATTACATATATAAATTCATAATATGTTATTTGGTATTTTTTAAATAAATATTATAATATAAAAGCATGAAGAGTGATGAGTTGAATTTTCTTTTAAACCCCAAAAATTAAGGATTTTGATAATTTTAAGAGATTAAATTTTTTTATATAGTTTTGTATCTTTTTTTATTATTGTAAAAAGATTTGAATAATTATTTTTTTTAAGAATTATAAACTGTTAATTTTTTTTAAAACTTAGTAGATTAATGGTTTTCTTAATTAATATAATGTTATACTATTTTCTTTTTATCTATTAAAAGAATAATTACTTTTAATCTAAATTATCATATTTTGGGTAATAAAAAATATGTTAAAAATTATAACACATTTTTTTTCTTAATTAAAAGAAAATTTAAAGACTTTATAATCTTTCGTTTTAAAAATAATTGAAATTAAAAAAAATAAAACAATGCTAAAAAAAATAAAATTTTATATCACATATATGGAGGAGAAATAATGGCAGATGTAGAAATTAAAGTTGAAAATATAGTAGCATCCGCAACTCTAGGTAAATCACTAGAACTACCTAGAATCGCACCTGCTTTAGAAAATGTAGAATACAACCTAGAACAATTCCCAGGACTTGTATTTAAACTTAAAGAACCTAAAACAGCTGCATTAATATTTGGATCTGGTAAACTAGTATGTACCGGAGCAAAATGTATTGAGGATTCAATTAAAGCAATTCACATGACAGTGGATAAAATAAGAGAATTAGATCCTGAAATACCAGAAGAATTTGAAATAAAAATTCAAAACATAGTAGCATCAGCAAACCTTGGAAAAGTATTAAACCTAGAAGCTGTAGCATTAGATCTTGAAAATACAGAATATGAACCAGAACAATTCCCTGGACTTGTATACAGACTTGAAGATCCAAAAGTAGTATTATTACTATTTGGTTCAGGAAAAGTTGTATGTACTGGAGCAAAAACAGCTGATCAAGCACAATTAGGTGTACAAAAAACAAAAGAACGTCTAATTGAATTATACTTAATTGAAGAATAGATCTGATCATTTGATCCAATATTAAGAGAATAATTTATTTATACTCCAGAAACATGACCACCAAAAATACTAAGAAAAAACTAAACTCCCAAATAAAATATAATTAATAAAATATGAAAAAATAAGAAAAAAGGGAAAACCCAAAAAATTCCTTTAGATAGAAAAAAAAATATATAATCAACAATAAATAATAAAAATGATAAATATTTTATAAAATAAAGGAAATTCATAAAAAAAACATATTTTCTTATTTTATTTTATTAAAAATGATATCGGTGATCTTTTGATTAAATTGGTAGTATTTGATCTAGATAATGTATTAATAGATACAGAAACAATAGATGAAATAGCAAAAATAAATGGTAATGAAAAAGAAATTAGTGACATAACATTACAAGCAATGCAAGGTAAAATTCCATTTGAAACATCCATCAGACGAAGAGTTAAAAAACTCGAAGGAATAAGTACTGATGAAATAGATGAGAGGATGAATAATATATCCCTAAATCCAGGAGCAAAACAAACAGCTACCCAACTAAAAGAATGGGGATATAAAATAGCAATCATCACAGGAAGTTTTGATGTAATAGCTTTAAAAGTAAAAGAATGGATAGGGGCAGATTATGCATTCTATAACACACTAGAAACTAAAGATGGCAAACTTACAGGAGAAGTGTCCGGACCACTTGTAACACAAAACAAAATAGATGTACTAAGAGAACTAGTTGACGAACTAGGAATAACTCTAGATGAATGTGCAACAATTGGAGATGGGGCAAATGACCTTGAAATGATAAAACATGCTAAAATTGGAATAGCATACAATGCAAAACCAATAGTTAAAGAACACGCAGATATACAAATCAACGAAAAAGACCTAAGGAAGGTACTTGATATAATGACAGACGAAGAAAAAATAACTAAAGAAGAAGTAGTAGAAACAACAGAAGAAGAAGTTCCTGTAGAAGATGTACAACAAGAAGAACAAGAAGCAGTAGAAGAAGCTGAAGAAAATGCAATTGACTACTCAAAACTTAACTTCCAACAATTACTACAAGTAAAAAGAGATCTTGAAGCAGATTTAACAGAACTTAAAAATGTACGTGACTCAATGAATGAAGATACAAAAGCATTCAGACAAGAACGTGACAAACTAAACCAAGAACTCAAAGACACTCTTAACACAGCTTTAGAAAAAAGAAATGAAAGAGACGAAATAAACAAAGAAGTTAAAAAATTCAAAGAACTCAGAAATGAGTGCAATGAAGAACTTAAAAAATCTGAATGGAACACAGGACGTAAAGAAATCTCAAACATACAAGCTGAAATCAACAAAATTGATAAAACAATACAAACTAAAGTATTAGACATCAGAAAAGAAAATGAGCTTGTAAAAAGAGTATCTGATTTAACAAAACAACTCAAAAAAATCCAAAGCAATGAAGAAGAAGCTGAAGATGCAGGCGACTTAAAAGAAAAATCAGAACAATACCACCAAAAAGTTGTAGAACTTTCAGATAAAGCACAAGCAGTACACGAAGATATGATTGAATACTTCAACAAAATTGATGGAATCCGTGAAAAAGCAGATGCAAAACACCAAGAATTCATCAACTCAAGAAATGCTGCAACAGCAAAACATGAAGAAGTAAAAGAAAAACTTACAGAAATCAGAAAAGTAAACAAATTCATGGATCAAGCAAAATCCAATTCCAGATCTAGAAAAGGTGGAGATGGAAAATCTGATGATGTACGTGAAAAAGAAGAAGCAGAAGAAATCTTCCAAAAATTCAAAGACGGTAAAAAACTTACTACTGAAGAATTCTTATTACTACAAAAATATAACATCATGTAGATGTATTTTTTGAAGAATAATAAAATTCATTTAAGAAGAAATTTTTTATTGCTTCTTTTTTAGTTAAAAAAAAATAAAAAAAAGAGAAGATCTAGTATAAATAAACTAAAAGGACTTTTAGTACTGGAATTTTTAAAAACTAGCAATTAAGGGAAAAAATAGTTTTTTAGCTAGAAATATTTAATAGTACTAAGAAAAAGTAAAACTTTATACTTAATTATCTTTTCTTCTTTTTTACTTTTTACTTAAAAATTAATCTCCAATTTCATAAAAGCTAATTTTTCATACTATTTTTTTTATTAATTTCCTAAATTTACTAAAGCTTATTTAATATACTAATTTTCTATTGATGATATTGCATTTTCCTTTTTAACTTTTATAATGTTATTTGATAATGCTTCCATTTCATCATCATGAGTTACTACAATCATCTGAGGAACTAGGTTAATTCTACTTATTATTTCAAGAAGAGAACTTCTACGTTCACTATCTAAGTGTATTGTAGGTTCATCTAAGATGAGTAGTTCCATACTTGATTTTGCTATTGTTTTTGCTATTGCAAGTCTAAGTGCTAATGCTATAACAATACGTTCTCCACCACTAAGTTGATCTAAGTTAAGATCTTCATTATGTGATTTAACTGTAATATTATAGTCACGATCAAGATTTACTGATGAATAGTCAAATCCAAATTCTTGGAAGATATTCATCGTGTTACGTTCTATTTGTGGTTTTACTTCTTCACGAAGATCACTTTGTACACCATCTTTACTATATGTTTGACGTATAATATCAAGAACTTTAATATAGTCTTGTGCAGATTGTGTTTCTTGTTTTATTTTATCAAGTTCTTCTATTTCACTGTTAATTTTATTTAGTGTTTGTTTGTTTAATTCGATTTCTTTTTCATTTACAGATAATTGTTTTTCATATTCGTTATTTTTATGATTTATATCATCATATAATTTCATAATTTGTTCATGTTGAATTTTATCATAATCTAATTTTATGAGTCTATTTTTAAAATCATCCATAGTGAGTGTTATATTTTTATGTTGATCTTTAAAGAGTTGTTGTTGTTTTATCATTGTATCTTTGTTCGTTACTTTTCCTTTAAGTCTATTTTGTTCATCTTTAAGTGATTCAAGGTAAGTAATTTGGTGTTTTAGATTATCACGTATTTTATGTTTCATTGTAATTTCATGAACTATGAGTTTTTGTTGATTAATATTATTGTTAATATTTTGTTGTTTTTGTATTAGTATATCAAGATTTGGTGCATTTTCTATAACTTGTGTTGATATTTTATATGATTCATAGTTTTCTTTAAGTTGATCAATTTGTATTTGTATATTTTTTAGATCTTCTTTACATTTATTGTATTCATCTTGTTTTTGTTGTATTTTAGGACATTCTGTTTTTCTTTGTTTATATTCATCTTTAAGTGTGTTAAATTCTTTTTCATCATCTGTATTTAATTTAAGATCAAAGTCAAATAGTTCATTATTGAGTTTTTCTTCATTTTCTAGTTTCTGGTTTAATTTTGCATTTTCAAGGCTTAATTTAGTATTTTGTTGTTCATAATTTTCTATTTGTTTTTTATATTGAGCTTCTAGTTGTTCATGTTTTTGGTGTGTTATTTCTGATTGACATATTGGACATGTGTCTGTTGTATTTTTAAGATCTTCTAGTGATTTTTTTGTAGATTCTATTAGATTTTGATTTGTTGTGATAATTGTCTTATTTTTTTGTATTTGTTCATTTAGTTTATGATAGTTTTCTGCTGATTTTTCTATTTTATCAGCCAGGTATTCTTTTATTTCACTCATGGTAGTAAATGATATGTGAAATTTACTTACTGCATTTATTATGTTGTTTTGTAGTTGTTTTTGTAGTGTGTCTCGTCTTTGTTTTAGATTTTCTATTTCTGCTTTTTTGATGTTATTTTGATTTACTTCTTCATTTAGTTTTTCACGTGTTTGTTGTAGTTGTTTTTGTTGTGTTTGTAGTTTGTTATATTTTTCATAGTCATCTTTTGTATTTTTTAATATTTGTTCATTTTTTTGTATTTCTGTTATTTGTTGAGTTATTGGAGTTAGTTGTGTTTGTTGGTTTTTTAGTTCACTATGTGCTTTATCTGCTTTTTTTAGATCTTCTAATGGTTGTATTTTAGTTTCTATTTCTTTTATTTTTTTTTCTTCATCTTCTATTTGTTGTATGGTTTTTGTTAAATCTTCAATTTGATTACTTGTTTTAATTAGTTCTTTTTGTTTGTGTTGTATGTCTGTGTTTATTGTGTTGTATTCATCTTTCTGGGTTTCTAGTTTTTGTAGTTTTTCTTTGTATGTTTTTATTTGTTGTTGTGTTTTTGTTATTTCATTTTCTAGTTTGTCATGTTCATCTTTTAGTTGTTTTATTTGTTGTTGTGTTTGTTTTTTGTTTTCTTGTTTTTCTTCATATCTGCTTAGTTCTCCTTTGTTATATTGTAGTGTATCTTCGTATTGTTTTATGATTTTTTGTATGTTATCATATGCTTTTTCAAGTGTTTCTATATTTAATAGTTTTGCAATTAGTTTTTTCTTCTCAGCAGGTGTTGCTTCTGTTAGTTTGGTTATTTCTCCTTGTTTTATGTATACTGCATTTTGAAATGAGTCATAGTCTATATTTAGGATGTTATTTACTTCTTCTTTTACTCCATCTGCTGTTTTTGATAGTAGGAATGGTTTTTCATCACTTATATCATGTAGTGATACAGTGGTTTTATTGCTTTTTCTTTGTCTTTTTATCTTGTAGGTTTTACCATTGTGTTTAAATGTAAGAGTTACACTCATCTTTTCTATTGTATCTTCATCATTTATGGGTTTTCGTATTGCTTCATCAAGTTTTGTGTTTAGTTTTCCAAATAATGCAAAGCTTATTGCTTCAAGTATTGATGATTTTCCTGACCCATTTTCTCCTAGTATGAGTGATATTCCTTGATCAAAGTCTATTGTACTGTTTTTATAGGATTTGAAGTTTTCAAGTTTTAATGTTTTTATAATCATCTAATATTCCTCTTTTTCATACTCATTTGTTTTCATCAATTTGGTATTGTTCTTTAAAGAAGTCTTCTGCTATTAGAAATGCTTCATCTATGTTTTCTGGAAGATTTTTATATAAGTTTATTCCAAGTGTTGCTATTTCTTCACTTCCAAGTTCTTGTGTTAATCTTTGGCGTATGAAGTATTCAGGTTCAAGATTCATTTCTTCATAACTTTCAATATCATCTGTCATATCATCTATTGGATTATATTCTATGCGTATATTAAGTGTTATATCATCAAGTTTTTCATGAATTTTCTCAGATACTTCTGATCTTTCAAAGTTTCCATGTCTAATATTAAGAATTACAACAGGAAGATTACTCTGATTTTCATCAATAATGTCTAATATTTCATCATGTAGTTTGTTAAGTGATATGTCAAGTTTTGGATAGTCTATATTACGTAAAATAAACTTACGTTTTAATTTTACATGTCTAAATTGGTAGTCTATTTCATCATTTACATGATCAATTGTAATAAGTGAATATCCTTTTGTTCTTCCATCATTGTATTCTTTAGCTTCAGCTTTTGATTTACGTTCTGTTGATCCTGGATATGAGAGTATTCCTCCTTTGAATCTGTCCTCTTTTTTCTGATGAATATGTCCCATTGCATAGTAGTTAAATCCTGCAGGTATCATGTCGAGTGTAAATTCTGGTTCTATTTCAAAGTATTTTTCTATTGATCCATGAAGCATAAGTATACGATATGGGTATTTCTCTGATTCTTCTTGTATTTTCATAAGTCGTTTTGCAACTGTTTTTTGGTATTCACGACCTAAAAATGGAAGACCTGCAAGATATATGTCATCATCAAGTACTACACTGTAATTTTTAGTAGATAGTATGTGAAAATTATCATTACTAAATAGTTCTTGTGGTATTGTTGTTTTTGATCTTTGCATCATATCATGATTTCCAGCAATAGCATATATTGGTATATTATGCTCTTTTAGTTTTTCAAATCCTCGTTGTGCTTCAAGAAGTGCTTTTATGGGAGGTTTAGAATGTTCAAATAAATCTCCTGCATGTATTACATAATCAACGTCTTGTTTTATTATGTCATCTATTATATTTCTGAATGCTTCATAAAAGTCTTCTTCACGTTCTATTAGTCCATACTGTCGATATCCAAGATGGGTATCAGCAATGTGTGCAATTTTAGTCATTTTAATTTATACTCCAAAATCATCTATTTCATCATCTTGTGATTCTATTTCTTCAACTTCTGTTTTTACTGCTTTTTCCCATTCTTTTAGGATATCAAGATCTGTTCCTACAATTTTTCCTTTAAATTCATCTATTTTTACCATTGTAGGAATATTTGTCATTTGTCCTAGAATTATTGCTTCTCCAATATTTAGTGATGGAAGTTGTTTTAGCAAATCATTACTTAAACTTTCACTACTTTTCTGGACATGTGATTGATCATTTGGTTCAACAAGACGTAGTATGATTAAGTTATTTACTTGTGATAGTGTTTCAGAATCTAGTGATTTTGGACTTTGACTAACTAGACATAATCCTACTCCAAATTTACGTCCTTCACGTGCTATTTTACTTATAATATATTTTGAATCTGTATTTCGTCTTTCTGATACTATCATGTGTGCTTCTTCTATTATACAAAATACTGGGAATTTAAGTTTTCCTTTTTTACGTTCTGTTAGTATTTCTGTTAGAGCATGTTTTACTATTATATCTACACCTTTTTCATCTACACTTCCAAGGCCAATGATATTAACACATCCTGGTTGTATAGTTTTAGTTATACTACTTTCATCATTTGAGCTAAATAAGTATCCATATCTGTTTTGTAATCCTTCGAGTTTAAATAGTACCTGGTTTACTGATTCATAGTGACTTTTATTTACTTCTTCTAGTTGATTTGCTTTATCAGATAAGAAGAATTTCATCTCTTCTATAAAGTTTATTGGTTCATCTTTTAGTTCTTTGGCATCTTCTACTTTTGCTTTTGCATAGTTATGTGCATCACGTAAGTATTTTTCCTGGTTTACTGCATTTTCTCCTACTTTTAGTAGTTTTTTATATTCTCCTATGCTTAGATTTTTAGGATTTATTTTTGGAGCTATTCTTTTTTTATTTCCGTTTTTAAATTCTATATTTCCGTATTCTGAGTGCATATCAAATACTAGCATTGTCCCATTTTTTGCTAGTAGTTGATCTATTATCACGGTTGTTGTGTTGGATTTTCCTGCTCCTGTCATTGCTAGTATTGCAAGGTGTCGTGATACCATTTTATTTACATCTACTTTTACATCAACTTCAGGTTGTGTTAGTACTGTTCCTATTTTTATTGCTTGATCTTTTTGGAATACTTTTTTAAGTTCGTCTATTTCAGCTTTTCTTATTGTTATTCCTGGAGGTGCTGGTATTCTTGGTATTTGTAGGTTTTCTATGTCTCCTAGTATCATCACTTCTCCTCTTACGTAGTGTTCAAGATCTCCTTCTAGTTCATTTATTTTTTCAACTAGATCTGGGTTTCTTATGTCTGATTCTAGCATTATGCTTCCACGATTTAGTGATGATATCATTCCAAGTATTGTTTGGTTGTTATATTCTATACATACATATTCTCCTACTGCTGATAGGTCTTTTGATATGAATTCTAGGCTTCCTGTTTCTGTTTCTCCAATTGATCTTCCGATTATTTTTGTCATGTTATTCCTCCATAAAAGTATTTTTTTTATTTATTTTTCTAGCATGTCACGTCCTGTTTTTTCATAAATTCCTAATCTTTTCATGATCTTATACATATCTTCTTGTTTTATTACTACATCATCATGTGCTCGTTTTAAAATATATGGATATCCATTAAGACTTATTGAGTTTATATCATCAAGTATACTTTTAATCTTATCTTCATCTTCAGATATATCATAGGGTAGTTCTATTTTTAAAACATTTCCACGTTTATCAAGCCGTGTGAAAAATGTAGTGTATACAATATTTGTAAGATCCTTATGTATAGGTAGTTGTACATGTATAGAATCATCAGATGTTGTACGTAGAGGTCTTATATCTGTTAGTTTCATTGGTGTTGTATATCCAGGATTTTCACATGTATATTCAACAGCAGCTGCATCTGGTATTTGTTGATTAAATTGTTGTTGTGTACTGCTTGTTTTTGATATTCCAACAATTTTATGTGAAAATTTTTTAAGAAGATAATTAAGACATGTTAGCTGTTCAAGTGTTTGCATGTATGATATTATACTATTTAAGTCTTCAATCTCTTCTTTAAGTTTAAATTTATAGATTTGTTTTATTTTTTCTATGATTTCATCTTGTTGTGTTATACTTTTAACTTCTATTGGAAAGTTACCACTATATATTTCTATTTCGATTTGTTTTGCCCATTGTTGTAAGCATTTTTTAATATATGGTGAAAATTTTGGATTTGATGTTTGATATATGGTTCCACTTATCATTCCATCAAGTAGCATATAGTCAATATCAGGGTATCTTTGTAGTGTGTCTATTGTACTTTTAAGTTCTAGTATGTTCATTTGTTGTGAGAGTATTTCACGGATATTTCGAGTTTTTGTTGATGATATTAGATTTATGTCTCCTGCTGATGATTCTTTTGTTATTTTAGTTTTAGGATTATATATTATGGTTTGACTTGCTATTGCATATACAAATGCTGCCATTAGCTTTTTATTGTTATAACTTCCATCTATTGCTGCAAATGTCTTTGTTGGTGTTTCTGTTTTTGGATTGTATTCATGGAATTCTTTTTGTATTTTATCTATATCTATATTTTCACCAATTGTATTAAAAAAATTTGTAATATCTTTCTGGTTTAGTATTGTTTTTTCAAGTAAAATATCAAGCATTAGATATTATTCCTCCAAAGCGGGTATAAATTAGTTTATTTTTAGTGTTTCTTTCTTTTTTTTTAATTATAGTTATAAATTATATTACTTTATTTGAATTTGTATTTTTTTTTCTTATTATTATGATTATATTTTTTATTAAATATGAAAATTATTTATATATTATTTTTTTTTTAACTCTGTTAATTTCTTTTTAATAATTGAAATTGTAAATTTATAAAAATTATATTTAACATAAATGATTATTACATGAAAAAAATTAAATTTAAATTTTAGGTTTTAATATATATGCAGATAATAACTAAAAATGAAAATAAAATTCTTTTATTAATTAAAAATAATCTTACCAAGTATCCTGAAAGTATTTCATATGATACAATTCGTGAAATTCTTGACATGTCAGAAACTGAGGTTGTAGATCTTCTTAAATCCTTAGAAGATAAGAAGTTTGTATATGTTGATTCATCAGATAAAATTGTTACATATAATGATTTAAATCAAGAAGTTAAGACTGTTGAAGATAAATCAGCATTAAAGAAATATATGTTAAATAAGACTGAAGAAGATGCTTATGAAATTATAAAACAACTTATTGAAAAATATGAAGGTTATGCTCCATGTTATATTGTTGAAGGTGAACTACTTTATGGTGATCTTAAATTATCACCTAAAAAGACGTATAATAACATTGTATCTCTTGAAAATCAGGATCTTATTAAGAAAATTAAGCGTGTTGATGGTGAATATTATACAATATAATATTTTATCTTTATAAAATTTAATCTTCTTTTTTACTTTTTTTTTAATCTTTTTTTTATAAAATTAATCCTCAATATGGAAAAATGAATAATTATAAAAAGAGGAGTACTTACTTAATTAACGTACTCCTGTCATTTTTCTTAAAATTGGTATTCTTTCAAAGACTTTTAGAATCAATAATAGAACTGTTATTGTTATTATTGTAAATATTGGTACCATGATAAATGGTGATATGTTAATATTAAATCCATGTGTATAAAATATATTTATTAATAGTATATTTGCAAGATAAATTCCATAGCTGTAAATACTTAGTGTGGTTATGTGTTTTGTAATTGTTGGTTCATACTTTTTAAATAACTTCTTATAATCAATATTTTTAAGAATTATAAATAATCCTGTTGCTTCTAGTGCTGCATTTAGTGTAAGATCTCCTAGTTTTATGAAAAGATAATTATTAGCACCATCGATATATGATGTTGTTATAAATCCTACCATTGTCATAACAGCTCCTATTAGAAATATTAATAATCCAAACTTTGGACTCATTAAGTACTTATTACGAGTTATGTCAAGGTAGTATCCTAATATAAAGTATCCTATAAATCCTGTGAAGAATTTAAGATAATCAACTAGTAAGAAGTTTATATTAGTCATATTAAGTGTTAAAAGAAATAGCCATATTACTAAAAAATAGCTTATTTCTCTTTTTGTAGCTGCAGTTACCCATGTTGATATTACTGGGGATATTATGTATACACCTACTATCATGTAAATAAACCAGAATTGAACAGTAAGTATTGTTGGATCAAGAAGTGCTGCACCTAAAAAGTTTAGTATGTTTGATATGTTCATCATGTAGCTTATTCCATATTCTTTAAACATTTTTATGAAAAAGTAAACTATAAACCATAAAAGTATGGGATAAGTACACGTTTTAGTCGTCTTGGTAAATCTTCAATGAGTTGTCTTTTTTTAAGTAGTAGAACTCCTGATGCCATTACAAATACAATTATACTAAATCGTACTAGTGATTCTAAAACTGAGGCTTGAAGCCAGAGTGAAGAACCTACTGGTGAATTTGTTAGGTATCTTGAAGTTAAGTGTATGATTATTACACCTATGATTCCAAAAGCTTTAAGATAATCAATATAGGCTATTCTTTCCATTTTTAATCATTTAAAGCTTGGTTTTTATTTTATGATTATTTCATGTGGTTAATTTTACAAAAAATTCAAGAAATGTAAAATTAATTTTAAATCAAATATCATTAATAATATATTTTGTTTTAATTCGTATTTAAATTTATCTTTTTAAATAAAAACAAATACATAATACTTGTTATTAAAAATAGTATATTTTAAAGGTATATTTAAAAACTTATAGATATACAAACCATAAAATTAGATAAATACAGAATTAAAATAAGAAAAAAAGTTTTATTAAAAAAAAGTATTCTAATTTTTTTTTAAGTTTATAAAATTAAAAAAAAATAAAAAGTTGGGTGGTTAGAAAAGTTTTTTTTATGTCCAACTATTTGGATTATATTCAGATGGTGGAATATACATAACTTCAGCATATCCTTTTTGAAGAAGTTCTTGATTTAAGTTTTTACCATCAACATATACAATACCAAGAACACGACCATACTTATCATAATTCTTAGCACTATCAACATCAATAGTTACTTGTTTATTAAGACATTGACTTTTAACAAAATCCTTAGCTTCCTTATATCCATCTTCTCCACGTTCTGGTGTGTTAACTCCTACAAATCTGATACGACCTACATTTTCAACATCAATTGTATCCCCATCAATAACCTTGATACATTGACCTGTAACATTAGATCCATCAATAGTAACAGTAGTTGTAGGATAATTACTAGTATTTGGAGCCCATGCACTTACAGATAAAAGTGAACTTGCGCATGCTACAAGAACAAGTAATCCAATTAAATACTTCCTATTAATTTTCATTATTTTTTTCACATCATTATGTTTATTTTATTCATCTAGCAAATTTAAAAGCTCTATTTTTTCTAAATAAAATTTATAAGAATAAATTAAACTTTTAAACTTCAAATAAAAAATATTAATTATATTTTTTTAGTGCTATTAGTTATATTTAATAACAAACATATATTTATAATAATTTAAAAAAAAGACATAAAAAAATAAAAATAGAAATTTTTTTCTAAATACACAATTTCATGGAGTTTGATAAATTTGATATTAATCGTAGGTGGAGCAGGATACATAGGATCACACGTAAATAAAGCACTAAATGAAGCAGGATATGAAACAATCATACTTGATAATCTAAGTTATGGACACAAAGAATCAATAAAATGGGGAACATTCGTAAAATGTGACTTAGCAGATGTTAATAAGGTAGATGAAATATTCACAAAATATGATATAACAGCAGTAATGCATTTCTCATCATTCATAGATGTAGGAGAATCAGTAACTAATCCTGAAAAATACTACTACAACAACGTAGTAAACACAATGAACTTACTACATGTAATGCTAAAACATGATGTTAAAAAATTCATATTCTCATCAACATGTGCAACATATGGAATACCACAAAAAATACCACTAGTAGAAGATCATCCACAAAATCCAATAAATCCATATGGAATGACCAAACTAATGGTAGAAAAAATCTTACATGACTATGATGAAGCATATGGACTAAAATCAGTAATACTAAGATACTTCAATGCATCAGGAGCAGATAAAACAGCAGAAATTGGTGAATGGCATAACCCAGAAACACACCTAATACCACTAATACTAGATGCAGCACTAGGAAAACGTGAAGATATCAAAATATTTGGAACAGACTATGATACACCAGATGGAACATGTATACGAGATTATATCCACGTAACAGATCTTGCTGATGCACACATCAGATCACTAAAATACCTAGAAGATAACAATGAATCTAACCAATTTAACCTCGGAAATGGACTAGGATTTTCAGTCCGTGAAGTAATAGAATCTGTGAAAAATGTAACAGGTCGTGATTTTAAAGTAACAGAAACCACCAGACGCGAAGGAGATCCAGCAATACTAATAGGAAGTTCAGAAAAAGCAAATAAAATACTAGGATGGAATCCACAATACACAAATATAGACCAAATAGTAGAAACTGCATGGAAATGGCATCAAAAACTAAATCAGGAATAAACACGATGACAAACACAGTATGTAGCGTAGTTGTAACATATAATCGTAAAAACCTTTTAGTTAAATGTATTGATGCTTTAATAAATCAAGAACTAAAACCTGATGCAATATACATAGTAGACAACAATTCAACAGATCAAACACAACAAACACTATATGAACACAAATACATAGATGAGATGATAAATGAAAACAGTTCCAATATACAACAAACAGAAAAAAACTATGAAAATATCATCATACGATATATTCATTTACCTGAAAATGTTGGAGGAGCTGGAGGATTCTATGAAGGTGTAAAACAAGCACATGAAGATCAATATGACTGGGTATGGATAATGGATGATGATGCCTATCCTACCTTAACATGTCTTAAAAATCTACAACCCTACTATAACTTACCTGACATATCTGCTCTTGCAAGTTTAAAAGTAGATATGGATGATAACATACTATATCATCACAGAGGATATTTTAACTTCGAAAAAGGTTTACCAATACAAGAACATATAACAGATGAAGATCTAAAAGAAGATGTTATTGATGTTGATATGGTATCATTTGTAGGATTACTTTTAAAATCAACAGCAATAGATAAGATAGGATATCCAAAACGTGAATTTTTCATACATACAGATGATCTAGAATACTGCATACGCCTGCGTCAAGTAGGTAAAATCAAGCTAATAAAAAATAGTATAATAAAACATGCAGAAGGAAGTGTGAAAGGAACATATACTAAGAAAGTATTAAATATTAAAGCCAAACGAAGACCATATGATAAACTCTGGATAAACTACTATATGCAAAGAAACCTAATATGGCTAGGACGAAAATATACAAAAAACAAAACATCACTATATACAACAATACTAAAAAACTATCTACTAACAGTAATGGGAATAATAGTATTTGATGATCATAAATACAAAAGACTAAAATTCTTTACAAATGCATACATTGATGGGCTAACATCACACTTTGATAATAAAAAACCCCGAAAAATATTATATGAATAAAAGAAAATCAAAATAAGTGGAGGGAAATATAATATGGGAGTAAAATTTAAAGATATAACACATCCTGAAAAAATAGAAATGAAAAACTTGGATAATAATGTTCTAACAGTTGATGCATCAAATCTCATCTACAAATTTCTAACAACAATGAGACAAGGCGATGGAACACCACTACGAGATTTAAATGGAAACATAACATCACATCTAAATGGAATACTTTTCCAAACTGCAACACTAATTGAACAAAACATCAAACCAATATATGTCTTTGATGGAAAAGCACCAGAACTTAAACAAAAAACACAACAAGAACGAATAGAAGTAAAAAAAGAATCAGAACAAAAATATCAAGAAGCACTAGAACTAGGTGATGAGGCAAAAGCACGAAAATATGCAGCAAGAACAGCACATTTAAATCGTGAAATAATAGAATCATCTAAAAAGCTCTTAACACTCATGGGAATACCATATGTCCAATCAAAAACAGAAGGAGAAGCACAAGCATCATACATGGCAAATCAAGGTGATGCATGGGCAGTAGTATCACAAGATTATGATTGTCTACTATTTGGAGCACCAAGAATACTACGTAACTTCAAATTAACTAAAACTAATACAGACATACAATTATTACAATTACAAAAAACACTAGATGAATTAAATCTAACACGAAATCAACTTGTAGATATTGCAATACTTGTAGGAACAGATTTTAATGATGGAATATATGGAGTAGGAGCTAAAACTGCAATAAAACTAATGCACAAATATGGTTCACTTGAATCTATTGTTAAAAATAAGAATTATGATCTTGATTGTGATGTTGATGAGATACGTGAAATATTCCTTAATCCTGATGTAGTACGTAATTACGATATAGAATTTAGAAAACCACAAAAAGATAAATTAATTGACTTTTTATGTGGAGAACATGACTTTGATGAAATACGTACACAAAGTGCTATTAAAAAACTACAACATAAAGCAGCACAAACAAGTCTTGAAAACTGGTTTTAAATAATAAAACTAGTAATTATACCCCTTTTTTTATCAGTCACTTTTTTTTAATTAATATAATACTTCTTTTAATGCTCTCTTTTTTTTTATAAGATAACTTTTTTTTTATAAAAATAATTTAATAAGGGAGGTGAATATTTTTTTTATATAGAATATAGATTTTATGTTCCTACATCCCAGCTGTTCATGTATTTTTCTTGTTCTTCTGTTAAATTATCTATTTTAACACCCATTGTTTTAAGTTTGAGTCTTGCTATTTTTTCATCTGTTGAATCACGTGTTTTATATACACCTGGTTTCATATCTTCAGTTAGTAATCTTTTAGCTGATAGTGCTTGCATTGCAAAACTAAGATCCATAATTTCAGCTGGATGTCCTTGACCGTATTGTCCTGCAAGATTTACTAGACGTCCTCCTGCAAGTAGGTATACGATTCTTCCATCTTTCATTGTGAATGCTTCTATATCTGGTTTTATGTTTTCACGTGCAATTGCTTGTTTTGCTAGGTCATCTTCATTTATTTCTACATTGAAGTGTCCACTATTTGCAAGGAGACATCCATCTTTTATGTATTTGAAGTCATCACCTGATATAATATCACGGTTTCCTGTTGCTGTTATTACAAGATCTGCTTCTTTTAGTGCATTTTGTACTGGCATTACACGGTATCCATCCATTTTTGCTTCAAGTGCTCGGATTGGATCTACTTCTGTTACTATAACATTAGCACCTAGTCCTTCTCCACGCATTGCAATTCCTCGTCCACACCATCCGTATCCACATACAACTACAGTTTGTCCAGCAATTACTGTGTTTGTTGTTCCCATGATGGAGTCAAATGTTGATTGTCCTGTTCCATATCTGTTATCAAATAAGTATTTCATGTATGAGTCATTCACTGCCATTACAGGGATTTTTAATTCTCCATCTTTAAACATTGATTTGAGTCTGTGAATTCCCGTGGTTGTTTCTTCACATGCTCCTCTTAGTTTTTCAAGTAGTTCTGGTCTTTCTTTATGTATTAAAAATATTAAGTCTGCTCCATCATCTATTACTATGTCTGGTTCATAGTCTAATACTTTGTTTAGTTGTTCGTAGTATTCTTCATTTGTTTCACCAGTCCATCCATACATGTTTAGTCCTAGTTTTGCTCCTGCTGCTGTTGCATCATCTTGTGTTGAAAGAGGGTTACATCCAGTCATTACAACTTCTGCTCCTCCTGCTTGGAGTGTTAATCCTAAGTTGATTGTTTTAGGTTCTAGGTGTAAACATGATCCGATTGTAATTCCTTCAAATGGTTTGGTTTCCATGAATTCTTTTTTGATTGTTTCAAGTACAGGCATGTGTCTTTGTACCCATTTTATTTTCTTTTCACCTTCAGGTGCTAGGTTAATATCTTTAATATCATATGTCATAATTATAGCCTCGATTGGTAATTAATTTGTTTTTTGAATTATAATACTTACTTTATAATCCTTTTTATTTATTTTTTATATTAATATAGAGGTTTTGATAAAAAAAATTAAAATTTAAAATAAATGTAATTTAAAAAAAAAATAAAAGTGGGAGTATAGATGGGGGGGAGATTATATTTTTTTTTCTTAGTTTTGTTTTATTAGAGTTCTTTTTTCTGTTTTGATGAGTTTATTTGTTGTGTTTATATTTTTTATTTGTTTTGTTTCTGATTTTTTTATAGTTAGTGTTTCATTTATTGTTATATTTGAATAGTTTTTGTTACTAAATACAAAAGTTATAGTATATTTTTTATTTGAGAAATTTTCTGGAATTGTATATTTTAGTGTTATTACTCCATTTTTAACACTTAAATATTTTGGATTTCCTTTTTCATCTTTTATTGTTACTCCATTTATTTTATATACTGCTCGTCCTGAGTTAATTGTTGTATCTGATAGGGTTGTTGTAATAGTTATTGTTTCATTATTTCTTGCTGCTGGTATAGGAGTTATTTTTGCTGTTATGTTTATATCTACATCTGTTGTATTTATGCGTCCATCAACGTATCTGCCTGTTCCACTAAAGGTACATGTTATTATTGGATTTTTCCATGAAGATGGTATTTTATATGTGATTGATGCTTTTCCATTTATGAGTTTTGCATATAATACATTTCCTTTTTCATCTTTTAGTGTTACTCCATTTGTTTTAAATGCTACTTTTCCTCCAGTTATATTATTTTTATTTATATCTGTTATTGTAACATTTAATTGAATTTCATCACCTATATATCCATGTATTGGATCAATTTGCATTATTATGTCTTTTGTTGGTATTTGAATATCTTTTTGTTGTACTATTTTATAGTCAACTGTTGTAAATACTGTTGTGAAGTTTAACTGTTTTTTGTTATATTTAAGATCATAAGCAAGTTTTATACTCTTATTTGAATTTATATTATATATAATTATATTTCCTTGTTTATCTTTTAATGTTACTCCATTTGCCTTAAATATAAGTTTTCCAGGTGTTTGTGTTGTTATGTTTGCTTCGATAATTAATTGATCATCTGTTGGATTTATATATGTTGTTATTGTAGGAGTTGTTTTTGTATATACTTTAACTGGTGCTGCTGTTGATGAGTCATATAAATCTATCCATTCTTCATCACCAAATTTTATAAATGATTGATTTTCTTTATTTGATGATTTATATACTGGATTTTGAATCCATGCACCTGATGGAGTTTTACTTGTTGTTTTAATAACTACTGTAAATATGTCATCTTTTATTACTGGAATATAATTATTAAGTTTTATTGTTTTAAATCCATCATAATTAAGATTTCCATTTTGTGTCATTTTAAGTACATTATTTACATATATTTCTATTGTGTAGTTTGTACCTTTTTCTGAATATATTCCAACTGCTGAAATTGTCTCATTACGTTTTGCTGTGTAAACATTTTTATATGCTTTTTTTGAATCTTCTTTCATGCTATCTACATAAATAACAGTATCATATTGATATATATTTTCATATTTCTTAGTATCATCAAGTATTACTGTATATGCAAATGCATGATCTGAAAAAGTTTTATCATAGAATGATATGTATTGATATCCATTATCTCCTATATCAGTTCCCCAACTATTTTTTAAGATAAAAGCACCATCACCTGGTGGATTTACAATGTTTCCATTTTCATCTTTTGCTTTAAAGTTATATCTACTATAATTATCATCCCATCCAATAAGAGTAATTGCATGATCTTCATCTTCTACTATATTATATAAGTTAAGTGGATCTTTACCTGCAAATATTAATGATGATGCTCCACCAATGTTCATGATTAATTTTTTTATTTGATTAATATCATCTGCAAAAACAATATCTTGAATATGAATTGTTGAATTTAAAGTTGGTGAAATTAAACTATCACTTACATATGGATCTTCTGTATCATTAATAGGACCAAACCATCCAAGAAGATATCCCATTGAAACAAAGGAACTATCACCTTGATTAGGTTCTTTAAAAGGATTTCCCATAAATGAATACTTGTTCATAATATTTTTCATATTATTTTCTGAAAAATCATATGTTATATTATATTTTTTAAGTATTGCAGATTCAACTACTGCAATTGCTGAAAATGACCAACAATTTCCATCTGAACCTTGGTCTTTAACTGATGTTACTTGGTTAAAATCACGTAGATCATACTTACTTGGAAGTGAACTATTAGAAGTGTTAATGGTAGTATTTGTATTATCTTGTGGTGTTATTGTAGTGTTTTGTTTTGTTTCATTTATTCGTACATTTATTTTATTAATTAGTGTTTTTGTTTTATATAAATTATCTCCTGGGTATATAATTGTTAAATTATGTGTACTTAGAGCATATTTTGGATCTATTTTATATGTGAGATTTAATATTCCATTTTTTATTTTACCTTCATAAATTATGGTATTATCAAATTTTACTGTTGTATTTGCTGTTGTATCGTTGTTAATAAATATGTTAATATTTATATTCTCACCAAGATTACAGGTTATATTATTTACATATATTCCTAAGTCTGCTTTTTGTGTTATGTTTATTTTTTCATGATCTAGTTTAATTATACAATCATTAATATTTCCATTATAATAGTTTGTAATTGTATCTTTTATTTTCATTGTTTTTTGTGCAAAGTTTCCTGTATTTGTTATAAAGTTAACTTCACATTCTGCCATTACTTCTTGGGGATTTTCTTTTTGAAGTTTTATGGTTATTTGTTGTGTGTTATTTGTTAGTGTTTTATTGCTAATTTTTAGTGTTATCCAGTTTTTTGGAAGAATGTTATTTGTAAGTATTTTAAAGTTTGGATTGTTTGATCCCCACCAATTATTGTTTATATCATAGTTTCGATTATATATTGAATAAAACATATTTGTTAGATTATCTGAAAATAGTGTGTTATATGTTAGATTAATATAATCTGATGAGTATATTACTGATCCACTTGTTGCATTGTTATTTTTAAAGATTGAGGAGTGTATTTGTGCAAATGAGCTATTATCATTATATGTAATGTATAATGCTCCTCCATTTGTTGCTTTATTATCTGTGAATGTTGAATTTAATATATTTACATCTGCTTGTCTTAAATTTATTGCTCCTCCTTCATATTTAGCAGTATTTTGTTTGAATATTGAATTTTTTATATTAAGTTCACCTGATAGAAATACTATTGCACCTCCACTAGAGGTTGCATTATTTCTTGAGAATGTTGAGTTTATAATATTACACCCTGAATCTTGGATAAATAATACTCCACCATTTTTTGCTTTATTATCAGTAAATTCACTATTTTTAAAGTTAACTTCTGATAAGATTATATTAATACAGCCATCTTCTTTTATAGAGTTATTATAAAATTTTGTTGAAGTTATATCAATCTTAGAATAACTAATAACCATTATATTCTGATCATCAAAATAATTGTATCTAAATGTGTTATTTTCAATTATTAAATATGAACTTTTTGAAAAAATACCTCTTGAAAAATCAACTCCACGATTATTTTCAAAGACTGAGTTGTTTAAAATGAAATTACTGCTGTTTCGTACAACAATTAAAGATGATAAATTTTGAGCAAAGTTACCTTTAAAAATTGTATTGTTTATTAAAATATTTGAATATGATAAATCTAGAATTGTTGCTAATTCTGTCATTTTTGACATATCTTCAATTTCTAGTGTATTTTCTGTAAATGTTAAATTATCTAATTTTAAATTATTATTATGTGCAAAAATTAGACAATCAGTTTTTGAATTTCTGAATTCAATATTTGAAATAGTAATATTATTTCCTTCATCTTTAAATTTAAGAAAACCTGTTTCATTTCCTCCATTAAAGATAATTTTCTTATTTTCTTCACCTTTAAGTGTGAATGTAATATTATTTTCTGCTGTTGTAACATTAAGTGGTGTTTTAAAGTAGTATGTGTCCTCATTTGTATTTGTTATAAAATAGATTACTGAATTATTATATATGTTAGTTAGTGCTTTTTCTATTGTTGTTGGAGTTGTTCTATCTAGTCCATCATTATTAGTATTTCCTTTAGATGAAACATATATGTAGTTATTTTCTGATTTTTTCTGAATATTTGTATTATTTTTTGAAATTTTTTTATTTTCCTTAGTTTGTGTTTCAACTTTATTTTCTTTTATAATTTTTTCTATATTATTACTAGTTATATTTTCACTTAAATCTTGGCTTACTATGTCATTAGTAGGTGTTTGGGTAGTATTTTCATCTACTGCTGATATAGCTGTTGCACCAAAAAGTAAGATTAATATAAATGTAATAAATAAAAAATAAATCTTAGAATTATTCATTTTTTTTAACCTTTTAACCTTTTAACCTTTAAATTAAAAAATTAGTTTTTAAATTTTAATTAAACTAGTTAATTTACTTTATATAAGTGATTGTTATATAAATTTATCTAGTAAGCAATAAGATTAGTTTAACAAGAAAATAAGTTAGATAAAATTAGTTTTAATATTAATTTATTATTAAATAGTATGAAAAAAATAGTTTGAGTTTTAAGTAATATAAAAAAAGGAGAAAGAAAGGGGGATTTAAATCCCTAGTTAATCCTTTTTTTGAAGTTTTAAGTTTTCTTTTTTGGTTTTTTATATCTAAGTATTTAAATTTTTGAGGTATGTAAATTTTTTTTTTTACTTAGATTTATTCTTTAAGATCTAACTGTATGATACAGATTCTTCAGCTTCAACTTCTGCTGAATGATCAGGTTTTACTTTGTTCATTGCTTCTTCGAATGCTTCAAGGTTAATTTCTTCTGCATCAATGTCTTTTCTTAAAGTTAGCATTACTGCTTCACGACATACAGCTTCAATGTCTGCTCCTACAAATCCTTCGGTTTGTTCTGCGAGTTGTTTTATATCAACATCGTCTGCGAGTGGCATTTTTTGTGTATGTACTTTGAAGATTGCTTCACGTGAGGTTTCATCAGGTAATGGTACTTCTACGTGTCTGTCAAATCTTCCTGGACGTAGTAATGCCGGGTCGATTATGTCTTTTCTGTTTGTTGCTGCTATGATTGATACATCGTGTAGTTCTTCCATTCCATCCATTTCTGTTAAGAGTTGGTTTACTACTCTTTGTGTTACTCCGCTATCTAGTCCTGATCCTCTTTCTGATGCGATTGAGTCAATTTCATCAAAGAAGATTACTGTTGGTGATGCTTGTTTTGCTTTTTTGAATACTTCACGTACTCCTTTTTCTGAGTCTCCTACCCATTTAGATAGTAGTTCTGGTCCTTTTACTGATATGAAGTTTGCATTAGATTCATTTGCTACTGCTTTTGCAAGTAATGTTTTTCCTGTACCTGGGATACCTGTTAGTAGTACACCTTTTGGTGGTGTAATTCCGAATTTTTCGAATTTTTCAGGATTTTTTAAAGGCCATTCTACTGCTTCTTGTAGTTCTTGTTTTGCAAGATCTAGTCCTCCTACATCATCCCATGTTATGTTTGGTACTTGTACCATTACTTCACGTAGTGCTGATGGTTGAATGTCTTTGAGTGCTGCTTTGAAGTCGTTTTTATCTAGTACCATTTTTTCAAGTACTTCTTCTGGAACTTCTTCGTCTGTTTTTATTTCTGGTAGTACACGTCTTAGTACATGCATTGCTGCTTCTTTACATAGTGCTTCAAGGTCTGCTCCTACAAATCCGTTTGTTACTTCTGTTAATTCATCAAGATTTACGTCATCTGATAGTGGCATGTTTCTTGTGTGGATTTCTAGGATTTCTTTTCTTTCTTGTGCATCCGGTACTCCGATTTCTATTTCACGGTCGAATCTTCCAGGTCTTCTTAATGCTTCATCGATTGCATCAGGTCTGTTGGTTGCTCCTATTACTACTACTTCTCCACGACTTTTAAGTCCATCCATGAGTGTTAGAAGTTGTGCTACGATTCTACGTTCTACATCTCCATTTACATCTTCACGTTTTGGTGCGATTGCATCTAGTTCATCAATAAATACGATTGAAGGGCTGTTTTCTTCTGCTTCTTCGAATAGTTCACGTAGTTGTTCTTCTGATCCTCCTACGTATTTACTCATGATTTCAGGTCCATTAATTACAATAAAGTGTGCATTAGCTTCATTTGCTACTGCTTTTGCAAGTAATGTTTTTCCTGTACCTGGTGGTCCGCTAAGTAATACTCCTTTAGGTGCAGATATTCCTAGTTGTTTGAAGAGTTCTGGTCTTTTCATTGGCATTTCTACCATTTCTCTGACCTTTTTAACTTCGTTTGTTAATCCACCGATGTCTTCATATGATACATCTATTAGGTTTTCTACTCCTTCGAATTTACTTGGATCTACTGGTTTTGTTTCCATTTCAATGTCTGTTGCGTTTGTAATTCTTACAGGACCTAATGGTTTTGTATTTACTACTGCGAGTTTTATTTCACCTAATGATGTTTCTGATGCCATCATTTGACTAAAGAGGTCATCAAACATTGATGGTGGTCTTTGTTGACGTCTTACTCCTGTTACAATGATATCTCCTTTGTTTACAACTCTGTCTACAAAGATGCTACTAAGATTCCCTTGGATTGCTATTTCTTGATCTACTGGTGCGAGTTTTACTTTTTTAGCGTCTTTGATTACTGCTGGTCTTACTGTTACTTCTTCACCTATAGATGTTCCTGCATTTTTACGGATATAGCTATCGATTCTTATGATTCCGAGACTTATATCAGATTGTGATGCTATTACAGTAGCTGTTGTTATTTTTTCTCCTTCAATTTCAATTATATCTCCATCTCTTAATCCGAGATCGGACATACATTGTGGGTCAATTCTTGCTACAGATCTTCCTATGTCTGATTGGGAGAAGGCTTCGGCTACTTTTAGTTTTAGTTCTTTATTATTATCCATCCTTATCTCTCCGTGTTTTGATTATATTTTTTTTGTATTTTTTTTAAATATTTGATTTCTACTAATAAGGGTTTTCATTTGTGTTGAAAAGTTATTAGTTTTTAAAAAATAAATTTTTAATTTTATTTTTTTTGTAAATAATAGTTTGTCATGTGTTTTTATTTATAGTTTTTTATAAAATGTAAATTTTATTGATTTTTATTAAAGTTTATATTATTATAATTATTATAAATTATTACATGTTTTATTTTAGTTACTTTTTGTAATTATAACTTATATTATAAGTAGTATATATACTTTTCGGTTAACTATATATATAATTAGTTAGTTTATAGTCAAATAAAAATAACAGTATTAAAAAATTAAGTAAAATTTAATAAATCTATGCAATAAAAACAAAAAATAATAAAAAAAGAAAATTAACAAAAAATATATATAGTAATAAAACTAACAAACAGTTTTATAAAAATGAAATATTAAAATTAATCTAAAAAAAATATAAAAAAGAGTATGGATAATTATCTGATTATTCCACCAATACCAAGCATATAATCCTCAACAACTTCTTTATCAGATTTATTAAATACAGAATATGTAAAAGTATAACTCATGAACCCATCTTTAATCTGTTTTCCAGCATAAACATCTTTTAATTCTACACTTATTATTGGCTCAATTTTAGAAAACATATCAAGTAATACTTCCTCATTACAACTCACAGGTAATATGACTGATATATCATAATTATGTATAGGAAGATTATCTACTTTCCACTGATAAATTTCATCATCAGACATTATTGTAACATTTGAAATTTTAAGTGTAATGGTATTATTTTTAAGATCTAATATTGTAACATTATCAGAATTAACATTAATTACCTTACCTATATGAACATTACCAGAATATTGATGTTGAAGTCCAATTTCAGATCCAATAGAATTTTTTATATGTTTAAAATCATCTGTTAGTATACTTATTGCTTTATCAGATCGACCAAGAGCTTCTTCATACTCATCTAAGTAACGTGCTGATGAACTCATATTTTTAACAAATTCTTCTTCTTCATCATTATTTATAAGATCAGATAAGTATTGCATTTGTTTAATTAACTCACCACGAGCATATTGTGTTTTTGGATTTGACTTTTGTATTGAATAGTATAAATAAGGATTCTGGGATACTATACGACTTATCATATCAAGCATAAGACTATATACTGGACTTGCAAATTCACGTGATTTTTTAACACTAATTTGTAGTTGTTGTATTGTTGATGCTATACTAATATATGAAAAATGTGTAAGTCCTTGTACTACACTCATTGTTTTATCATGTTCTTGAGGTGTACTTACAACTATCTTTGCACCTTTTTTATTAAGATAATGAAATACCTTTTCATACCATAAATCACACCGCTTATCTATAGGTGTAAGTATTACAACTTGTCCATCTAGTGATGTGATTCTAGGACCAAACATAGGATGTGTTGGTAGTATATTAACATTACTTGGTGCATATTTAGTAAGTGTTTCTGCTGTTTCTGTTTTTACTGATGTTACATCAACAAGAAGTGATCCTTCCTGTGCATGTGGTGCTACTTGTTTTATTGTATCTACCATATACTCAATAGGTACACTAAAAATTGTTATATCTGCGTTTTTAACAGCTTCAATGTTATCATCTGTATAATTTACATTAAGTTTATTTGCTACTTTTTCTCCAGAATCTTTATTACGACTTGTAATGGTTATGTTGAAGTTATCTTTTTTTAGTTCTTGGGCTATCCATTTTCCAAGTCCTCTAGTTCCTCCAATAATACTTATTTTTATATTTTCATTACAAGTCATAATATATCTTTTTCTCCTATTTTGTTGTTCTAGTATTTATTATATTTTTTTTAATTTTTATAATACTTTATCTTTTTTATATTTCTATTTTTGATGCTTTGCGTTTTCCATAATATTCATTTATTACTTTTAGCACTTCTCTAACTTTTGGATTTTCTAGTAGTTCTATAAATGCTTTTAGTTCATTTTCATTTTTTAGATATATTCCTCTTTTTTTAACTGGTTGTCCATTTACTGATGGGTTTAGTTCTACAAATACATTTTGGTTGTTTTTTTGTTCTGGTGTTTTAACAAGAAAAACTCCTTCTACGTTTGTTTGTATTCTTTCCCATGGTATTGCTTCTTCTACTGTTTGTATTAGTATTTTTTTCTGTTCTTGATTCATAATGTTTTTAAGTTTTTTTCACCACAATTAATTTTTGTGTGTATTTAGTAGTTTTGTATGTTTTACTATAAAAAAGTATTACTTTTAGTATATATTTTTATTACTTATTTATACATATAATAAAAAATATAATATAGTATAACAATTAAAAAAAAGGGAAAAAATAATAAAAAAAGGAGTAAAACACCACCATGCAAATAAAAAAACAAGACAAAAAACAAGGACTAATAGAAGTAATACCAGAATCACTTGATGATCTATGGCACCTATCACACATAATACAACCAGGAGACTACATAACAACACTAACAACAAGACGAATACAAGATAACAACTCAGGAAAAACAAGATCAGATCGAGGAGTTAAAAAAACATTCTATCTTTCAATACGTGTTGAAAAAATAAGCTTCCACAAATACACAGGAATGCTAAGATTAACTGGGATAATAGAATCAGGACCTGAAGATCTAATACCACTTGGATCATACCATACAATAAATGTACAAATAAATCACCCAATACAAATAAGAAAAACATGGAACAAATGGGCACTAGACCGATTAAATGAAGCAATAGAAGCATCAAAAAGAGCACCTGAAATAATAGTAGCAATAGAAGATAATATAACAGAACTTGGAATAATAAAACAATACGGAATAGACTACATAGGACCAATAATAGGAGACATATCAGGAAAAAGAAACATACAAAAAAATCGAAAAGAAAAAATCGATGAATACTACCAGCAAATAACAGACACAATACTAAAACATAACAACCTAAATAAACTAATTATAATAGGACCAGGATTTACAAAAAATGGATACTACGAATATCTAACTGATCACTACCCAGAAATAGCAAAAAAATCAATACTAGAAAGCACAGGAGCAGGAGGACATGCAGGAATACAAGAAGTACTAAAAAATGGACTAATCGAATCACTCTCAAAAGATGCAAAAATAGCAAAAGAAACAACACAAGTAAATAAACTACTTGAAGAAATAGGAAAATCATCACAACAAGTAACATATGCCACAAAAAACACACAAAATGCAGCAAATATGGGAGCAATAGAACAACTACTTGTAGTAGATAATATGGTACGAAACCCTGAAATACAACAAATCATGAATACAACCGAAAACATGGGCGGACATGTAATGATAATAAGTAGTGAACATGATGCAGGAAAACAACTAGAAGCACTAGGATCAATAGCAGCCTTCCTAAGATATCCAATATAAACTTAAAAAAATAAATTACTCGTAGTATAAAAAAAGAATAAAAAAGAAGAATAACACTATAATACTAAATCAACAAGAATTATATTATTTTAAAACTTTTCTATTTATTTTTTTGCCTGTATTAAACAAATAAACCATTTTTGCCATTAGTTCCAGATTATATCCAATATTAATCCCCTATTTTTTTTAGTTATCTTCTTTTATGTGTTTTTTAACAAAATTAACAAGATGTGCTGATGAATTAAGAATCTCATTAGAATACTTATATGTTGCTTTTTTCATTTCATCTTTATTTTCTAATGCTTTATTTACATTTTCTGAAATATCATCTATATGACTTTCAATTACAGCACCATCAAATACCTTGGAAAGTCCATGATATCGTCCATATTTAACACCAATTACAACAACAACAGGTAAGTTACATGCAATTGTTTCATGAAGTGTAAGTCCATCATCTGTAATAATAGCAAGATCAATTAAGTCATAAAGATCTTTAATATAATTAATATATCCAAGATTAATAATATTTGGATGATCTAAAATATCATTAATTCCATCATGAAGTGGTGCACCTATAACAAATATGTTAACATCATCATTTTCTTCAGCATACTTACGTGCTGCTTTTGCCATATCATCAAATAATGTAGAACCTGATGCAAATAATACACTTTTATGATCTGGATTAAATTTCTCTGGAAGCTTATCTAAGATTTTTTCTTTATTACCTGTTATAATATCATTTTTTATAGGTGAATACTGATGTTGTACCTCATATTTTGATGAAAGACTTTTATTTGTAAATGATGGTGATTCAGGAAGTAGAAGTGTTGGATTAAGTTTTAATGATATTTTTGTATCTGTTGGTGTTGCAACTACTCCAACTGATGGTACTCCTGCAAGTTTTGCTGATAAACATCCAATAACAGCTCCTCCTCCAATAACTCCTATTACTCCATCAGCTTTTTCTTTTTTAATTAATTTTCTTCCATCAAGTACTGCTTTAACAGTTTTTAATCCTGCTTTCATGAGTCTAGATTTTGATGCAGCATGTCCACCTGCTGCTGGTATTGGAGATTTTAACCATTCAATATTTCTTTTTTTAAAGTAATATCCAGGTGCACTTGGATCTAGAACTACTTTTGATGAAATATTTTCATCTTTTAAAGTTTTAGAGATATTATATGCAGTTACTGCATCTCCTCCTATACCTCTTCCTGTTACAAAAATTAATAATTTCATTATATAATACCTTCCTTATCATAAAAAAATAAAGTTTTTCCCTTTTTTATATTGTTCTATTATATCTTTTTAGTTAATATTACATATTAAACTAATTACTATTAACTTTTTTAATAAAATAGGTATATCTATACTACATTCAGGTTTTTTTTATTATAAATTTAAATCATTAAAAAAAAACAAAAAATATATATAGTGTCTATATTATATTTATTTTTATTCAAATATTTATGTAATATAAAAAAAATTTATTAAAAAAATTTTTCGGAGATATCTAAAATGTATGAAGTAATACTAGAAAGAGAAGATTGTACAATGTGTGGAAACTGTGTGGAAGTTGATGATACCAAATTTGCATTTGACAGTGATGATAGGGCAACAATCATTGGATCTGAACGTGATGATGATGTGGATGAATTAGAAACTGATGAACCAGAAATCTATGAAGAAGCTGCAGATGTATGTACAGGTGAATGTATAGAAGTTTATGATGATGAAGGAAACCCTGTATAGGAACATTTTTTTCTATATGCTTTCATGAAATTTGAAATATGAAAAAAAAAATATTTTATATTAGAAAAAGTCTAAAGTTTGAGGTTTTATATTTTTTATTATCCTCATCTTAATTCTTTTTTATAAAAAAATAGATAATTTTGAATTTCTTATTTTATAGAAGAATTAAATATTACATGAATATAAGAATTAAGTGAAAAGAAATATATTTCTCTTTTTTTTAACTCATTTTTTTTTAAAACTAAAAATTACAATCCCTTTTTTTTAAATATTAAAAAACTAGATTTTTACAATAATTTTATGAACTATAAATATAATAATTATTTTTTTTTATATAGAATTAGATTTTTCCTATAAAAAAAATATTAAAAAAAGGGGGAGGGGATGTTTTTTTTAATTGAAAGCTTTTTTTTTAAATACTCTTATTATGATTTATTTTATAAATCCTTCTTCATCATATCCTAGGGATGTTTTCTTTGTTAATGAAGCTTTTTTAGCTTTCTTTGATTTTCTAACAGGATTATATAGTAATCTTCTTGCACCTAATTTTATTAGTATTTCATTTTCAACATGGTAATGTTCATTACGATTAAATACAAGTGTACGTATAAGATCTCCAAGACCTCCTCCTGTAAGTACATCCATTACATAATCTCCAAATGTTGGATTTTGGATGTTTAAATAGTTTTCCAGGTAATACTTAAGTGTTTCTTCACGTAATTTAGCAATAAGAATTGCTGTTATCATAAATAAGATAAGCATTACTAAGAATTCTACTGGATAGAAAGCTGCTGGTGCTACTATTTTTGTAAATGCTGCTGATACTAATGCAAGACATATACCCAGTGCTACTCCAAATGAGTGATTTCCAATTTCTCCCATCATAATATATCCTGAATAATCTTGTGATACATATCCAAGAGTAATTAATAATAGTAATACTGGAATATAATATGAAGCTGAACCCATGAATATGAGTGCTACAGCAGATAAGAGTGACATTACAATTACACTTATACATGCACTTCCAGGTTGCATATCTGCAATATTAAGAATTTGTACCATTAATGCTACAAGAATTGCAACCGGACCCATGATAAAGTAACCATAGATCATAACAATTAGAATACCAATTCCACGGAAGAATTGACCTACTTCTATGTATGATCCTAGACGTTTTCGTCCAATTATATCATCTATGAACGCTGTAATACCAATAATAGCTATAAGATAATTATAAGGAGCTGGGAAAAACAGTAACATAACTATAAATGGTGCTATACCTACTGCTTTTGGAATTCCACCCCTAATATCTTCAAATAAATTTCCTTTAATCTTAATGAATGCTACTGTAAATAGTATTGTTAAAATTAAAGTGAGAATAAAAGCAACTATCCACATTAGATAGATTTCCATATTTATTCACCTTTTTTATTAATTTGTTATTACTTATGTTAATAGATATTATATTATAAAATATAAATTATTTTTCCATATATTGAGATTAAAGTTTTTATTTTTTCCTATTTTTTTTTTTATTCATAACGACTAAAGTATTCAGCAAGTTTTTCAATAACATCGCTTGTTGGATGTATTTCAATGAAGTTTTCAAAATCATTTACTGTTTGTTTATCTTTTGTTGCTTTAACCATGTATGATATTGCAACATTTGATGATGGACTAATTGATAGTATGTTTGATATTAACTTATCATTATCTACTACTTCTTTTGTAAATCCAACTTTACCTGATAAAGTATACCAGAAACTACCAGGACCAGGTGCACCAGGTGTACGTGCCTGTTTTCCAATATTTGATACATCATAACCTAAAAGGTAACTTACATCATATCCTAAAGATATAGTCATTGGTACCATACTATAATCAGGTACTACATCTTCACCTAACATGTTACGAACAGCAGTAATAGCTTCCATACGTGATACTGGTGTTGATTGTATTCCGCCAATTACATCACCTGCTGCATAGATGTTTTCATCTGATGTTTTAAGATGTTTATCTACTTCTATTGCTTTATTAATATTAATATCTACAATTCCATCTAGAATCTCTGAATTTGGTATAACACCAGTTGCATTAAAAACCTTACCTTTTATTTCACCAGTATTTGTAATAACTGATGTAGGTGTTATCTCTAGTATTTCTACATTTTCGTGTACTATTGTATTTTTAAGAAGATTGCTTGTAATATATTCCTCAGCTTCTGTATCATCTAGCATTTTAAGAAACTGGCTACGGCATAATATGTTTACATTACTTCCAAATGATGAGAAAATATGAGCATATTCAGCAGCAGTACTTCCACCACCAATAATAATGAGATCCTCTGGAACTTCTTTAAATTTTAAAATATCTTTATATGTAAAAGCATTTTCAATACCTTTAATATCAGGTATGAAAGGGGATGAACCTGTACAAACAAGAAGTTTATCATATTCATATTCATCATCATCATTTACAATAACACGCATATTTTCAGCATCAACTACAGCTGTTCCATGTACATATTCAACACCACATGATGTAGTTTCTTTTTCAGATATTTTACGAATCTTTTTCTGAGTTTCTCTAATTTTTTCACATATCTTAGGATAATCAATTTTTACATCAGATTGTATTATTCCAAGATCATTCATATTTTGACTATCATCAATATGTCGTGCAACCTCATTTAATGCACATACTACCATACATGCCTGATTAAGACATTTACCTGCAATATGATTTTTTTCAATAAGTGTTACATCCATTCCATGTTCTGCACCATACATTGATGCAAAACGACCTGCAGGTCCTGCACCAATAATTACTAATTTTGTCATATTTAATTCAATTCCTTTTATAATTTTTATTTAAGTGGTTTTTCATTATATTAAAAAAAATAAAATTAATTTTTTTTTATACTATTTATTAGATTTAGTATTACCTAACCTAAATATATAACAGTTAGTATTTATGAATAAAAAAAAAGTTTAAATTATAAAAAAAAGGGAGGGAGAGGATTAAAAAAAAGGGAGAAAAAAAATATTTAATGATTATTACTATATTTTATGATATTATCAAGTTGTTTTAATGAAGCACCACTTTCAATTAATTCACGTGATAAATCCACACCCTCAGCTAGTGTATCAACTTTATTTGCAGCATAAAGTATACATGCTGAATTCATTAATGCAAGATCCATACGTGCCTTATCAGCTTTAGTTTCAACTACATTATTTAGAATATTATATATGATTTTAAGATGTTCATCTTGTGTATCTGGTGCAACTATATCATTTGCATCTGAGTATTCTAAGTTGAAATCTTCAGGTGTAATATATCTAACACTTATATTTCCATCATTAATGAAAGCTACTTTGGTTTTTCCAATATTTGATACTTCATCCATTGCAGGATTACCTTCTTTATCAAAACCATGTACTATCATTCCACGTTTTACTCCAAGATTTACTGCAACTTCTGCTATTGTTTCAACAAGTTCTGGATCATAAAGTCCTGTTACACGTGCTGTTATTTTACTAGGACATGAAATAGGTCCTAGAAGATTAAATATTGTACGTATTTTAAGTTCACGTCTTAGCATCATAACATTTTTTGTTGCTTCATGATATACAGGAGCAAAGATAAATGCAAAGTTACAATTTTCTATACTATTTTCAACTTCCTCAGGTGTTAATTCAATATTTACACCTAATGCTTCTAGTGCATCTGCTCCTCCAAATTTACTACTTACACTACGATTTCCATGTTTTGATATTTTAGCTCCACCTGCTGATGCTATGATTGATGCTACTGTACTTACATTAAATGTTTTAAATAAATCTCCACCTGTTCCACAACTTTCAACAAGATATTCATCTTCTGGTTCATAGTCAATTTGTGTTGCATGATCTTTCATACTTTGAGTAAATCCTGTTATTTCATCAATTGTTTCTTTTTTCATTCTAAGTGCTGTTAGAAATGATGAAACAATACTATCAGGATATTTACCTTCAATAAGATCATTCATACATGTATATGCTTCATTATATGTTAAGTTTTTCTGATTATCAATTATATCATCTAATACTTCACTAATCATTGTATTTCCCTCCTTCTTTTTTTTAAGTTTAATTATAATTTTATAATTTAGTTGCTTGTTTCATTTCATCTACAAAGTCTATGATTTCAGAATACATCTTATCTTTATTATCAAGATTTTCTTCAATGATATTAATAAGTGCACTTCCAACTATTGCACCATCTGCTCCTGAGTTTATTACTTCTTTTACATGTTCTGGTTTTGAAATTCCAAATCCTACACATAATGGAAGATCAGTATGTGCTCGTACACGTTCAATAAGATCTGTTGTGTCTGTTTCAACTTCACTTCTAGCACCTGTTGTTCCCATAACTGATGCAACATAGATGTATCCACTTACAATATCTGTAATATGTTCTAGTCTTTCATTATTTGTTGCTTGTGATACTATGAATATTTGTTGAATTCCATGTTTATTAGCTGCTTTTATAACATCATCTGCTTCTTCTGGTGGTAAATCAGCAATAAGTATTCCATTAACACCAATTTCTGCAAGTTTTTCATAGAATGCATCTATACCATATTTATAGACAATATTATAGTAAAGTAGTAGTCCAAATGGTTTTTCTGTATATTCACGTAGTTCTTTAAGGAGTTTGAATGATTTTTCAAGATTCATTCCACTTTTAAATGCTCTTATATCAGCATTTTGTACACTTGGTCCATCAGCTACAGGATCTGAGAATGGAAAACCAATTTCTAGTGCGTCAGCTCCATTATCAACAAGAAGTTTTGCAATTTCAAGTGATGTTTCATAGTCAGGATCTCCTGTTACTATAAATGGTATGAATGCTCGTTCATTGTTTTTATGTGTTTGGGTAAATAGTTCTTCAAATGTTTGCATCTTATACTTCAACTCCTAATTCTTTTGCTACTGTAAACATATCTTTATCTCCACGTCCTGAAAGATTTATTATTATTGTTTTTCCTTTATTTTCAGGCATTTGTGCATATTTTACAGCATATGCTACTGCATGTGAACTTTCAAGTGCTGGTATAATTCCTTCAGTTTCACATAGTAATTTGAATGCATCTAGTGCTTCATCATTAAGTATTGGTACATATTCAACACGATTTATACTTTTAAGATATGCATGTTCAGGTCCAATACCAGGATAATCAAGTCCTGCTGATACACTTGATGTATCTTTAATTTGTCCTTCATCAGTTTGAAGTACAAGTGATAATGATCCATGAAGTATTCCTTCAGTTCCATTAGTTAGTGTTGCTCCATTTTCATCAGTATCAAGTGATACTCCACCAGCTTCAACACCTATAAGATCAACATCTTCATCATCTACAAATCCACTGAAGATTCCCATAGCATTACTTCCTCCACCAACACATGCAATTACTGTATCTGGTAGTTTTCCTTCAGCTTCTAGTATTTGTTTTCGTGCTTCTCGTCCTATTACACTTTGGAAGTATTTTACCATTGTAGGATATGGATGTGGTCCCATTGTTGTTCCTATAAGATAGTGTGTAGTATCAAGATTTGCCACCCAATCTCTGAATGCTTCATTAATTGAATCTTTCAGAGTTTTAGCACCTTTATCTACTGGCATTACTTCAGCACCTGATAATTCCATACGGAAAACATTAAGTTTTTGACGTTCCACATCTTTTGCTCCCATATATACTTTTACATCAAATCCTAATCTTGCACCTATTACTGCAGTTGCAATTCCATGTTGTCCTGCACCTGTTTCAGCAATTAGTCTGGTTTTTCCCATGTATTTTGCAAGTAGTCCTTGTCCTATTGCATTGTTTATTTTATGAGCACCAGTATGAAGCATATCTTCACGTTTTAGATATATTTTACATCCAAGTTTTTCAGATAAGTTTGGTGCATAATATAATCCTGTTGGTCTTCCTGCAAATTCACGTAAATATGTATTGAACTCTTCAATAAATTCCTCATTATCTTTGTATTTGTAGAATGCATCACGTAATTCTTCCATTGCTGGCATGATTAGTTCTGGAACAAATGTTCCTCCATATTTTCCAAATTTTCCTTCTTCTTGTGTTTGTTGTGTCAATTTTATACCTCACTCTTTAATTAGTTTTACAATTTCTTTTATTTTTTTTATATTTTTATGACCAGGACTATCTTCTACTCCACTGTTTATGTCAATACAATCAAAGTTATGTAAGTTATCTTTTATCTCACTAAGATAGTCATAATCTAGTCCACCTGATAATGTTACATTAGTATTTGAATGTTTATTTTTTACAATTTCACATGCTTTTATCACTGTCTTAAGTGGTATTTTTGATCCAGTTCCACCTGTTAATCCATCTTTTTTATAGTCAAATAGAATGTTTGATGCAAATAATGCATTATGTTCTATTTCTTTTTGTTTTTGTGGACTTATTTTTTCATTACTCACAAGTCCCACTACTTTTGTAATATCTAGAGATTTAATATTACAATAATACTGACTAGCCCATAAAATATATCTTACATCAGGACATGTAAGTGAATGTAGTTGAAGATGACGTATTTTTGTCATGTTAGCTTTGCTTATTGCTTCATATGGATTTTCAGGTTCAATAACAAGTACTGATTTGTCTTTGTCATTTAAACTTTTTTGAAGATCTTCAAGTTTTTCAATACTGATGTATCTTTTTGATCTTTCAACATTTATAAACCCCATGTAGTCAACATCAAGCTTTTGAATTTTTTCTAATTCTTTTTTATTTGTTATACCACATACTTTTATTTTAAGGGTCATCGTTTTATTCTCCTAATAATATTACTTTCTTTTATTTTAAATATTTTTTCTTCAGAGCGTGTTTTTTCTTAATACATGTTTTATTTTATTGATATAATGTTCTATTTCTGGTTTCTCATTTGATTTAAGTACGCTTGTTCCTATAAGTACTCCATCTGCCCCGTAATTTCTTAGTTTACGAGCATCATGTTCTGTTTTTACTCCACTTTCTGATATCATGTAATTTGGAATATATTCAGATAGTTTTTTGGTTGTTTCAAGATCAATACTTAGATCTTTAAAGTCACGATTATTAATTCCTATAATTTTTGGATCATATTCTATTACATCCTCTATATCATTTAAGGTGTGACATTCAACTATTGCATCAATTCCAAGTTCATGACATAAGTTAAGATAATCTTCAATATCAGGACATACTCCATTTATTAGTAGTACTGCACTTGCACCACAAAGTACTGCTTCATATATCATGTATTCATCGATTATGAAATCTTTTCTTAGTACTGGTTTATCTGTTAGTTTCACTGCTTTTTTCAGGTTTTCAATGTTACTTTTAAAGTATGATTCTTCTGTTAGTACAGATATCATATCTACAGGTGTTGTATCATAGATTTCTATTACATCTTCTACTGAAAGTGTGCTTATATCTCCTTGTGAGGGACTTGCTGGTTTATATTCACATATTAGTTTGGTTGATGTTGCATCTGATAGTTTTTCTTGAAATCTGAATTTTTTATCATTTGTAGATGCATAGTCATGTGCTTTTTGTTTTATCTCATCTGCTGATTTATTTTTTAGTAGTTGTTTTTTGTTTTTGACTATTTCATCAACAACATTCACAGTTTATCCCTCCATTTGTTTTATGTTCAGGAAGTTTTCTATTAATTTATCTCCATATTCACTTCCTATTGATTCTGGGTGAAATTGTATTCCGTATGTAGGATATTTTATATGTTCTATTGCCATGATTATGTTATCATCATTTGTTGATGTTACTTTTAATTCACTTGGAATTTGTTTATTATTACATGTTAATGAGTGATATCTTGTTATTATGAATTCTTCAGGTATATTTTTAAATAATGGTGATTTTTTGTTGTGTTTTATTGTGTCTTTTTTTCCATGTACTGGTTTTGTTTTTATTATTTCACCATTATAATGTGCGTATATTCCCTGGTGTCCTAGGCATACTCCTAGTATTGGAGTTGTTTTAAATTCATCAAGTATAACGTCACATATTCCGAAGTCATCTGGGTTTGTTGGATTTCCAGGTCCTGGTGATATTATTATGTGTGTGGGATTTAGTTTTCGTATTTCTTCGATTGTTGTTTTATCATTACGTAGTACTGTTATATCTTGTGTGTATTTTCCAACTAATTGGTATAGGTTGTATGTAAATGAGTCGTAGTTATCTAGTATTAGTATCATTGTTTATCACCTGATTGTTTTAATGCTTCAATTAGTGCTCCCATTTTGTTTCGTGTTTCTATGTATTCTGTTTCTGGTACTGAGTCATATACAATTCCAGCTCCTGCTTGTATTTCGGCTCTTTCATCATATGTTGTTAGTGTTCTGATTGTTATTGCAAAATCAGCATTTCCATTTAGTGAGAAGTATCCTACTGCTCCTCCATATGGTCCTCGTGCTGTTTTTTCTTCTTTGTTTATTATTTGCATTGCACGGATTTTTGGAGCTCCACTTAGTGTTCCTGCTGGGAAAAGTGACATGAAAGCATCTACTGCATCATATTCATCTTTTATAACTCCAGTTACATGTGATACTATGTGTTGTATATGTGAAAATTTCCGTATTCCAAACATTTCATCAACTTTGACGCTTCCTGTTTTGCTTATTTTTCCTATGTCATTTCGTGATAAATCTACAAGCATTAGGTGTTCTGCTAGTTCTTTTTCATCAGCTAGTAGTTCTTCTTCGAGTTGATTGTCTTCTGTTGGTGTTTTTCCACGTGGTCTTGATCCTGCTATTGGGTATGATTCGACTATTTTATTTTCTAGTCTCATTAGCATTTCTGGACTTGATCCTATGATTTCTCGTTGGTTAAGTTTGATATGATACATGTATGGTGATGGATTTATTTTTCGTAAGTATTCATAGAGTGGTAGTTTACTTCCTTTTAGTATTAGGTTTTGTGGGTTTGATATTACAGCTTGGAATATTTCTCCATCTTCTATGAGTTTTTTAGTATCTCGTACTGCATCTTCGTATTCTTCTTTTTGGAAGTCTTCATTTATTAGTTTGTATTCGAGTATTCCGTTGGTGTGTTCTTGTTGGTATATTTTTTCGATAAGTTCACTTCGATCTTCATTAAGTGTTGTGTATTCACATGTTTTATTTACATTATCATATACTACACAATCTAGAAATAGTCCAAATTCAAAGTCTGGGTATATGCTTTCATAGGTTGGTATTTCTTCTATGTATTTTATTGCTTCATATGATACATATCCAAGTAGTCCTCCTCTGAATCCTAGTTCTTTGAAATTGTTATCTAGTAGTGGTTTTATGTCTATGAATGGATTTTCTGTTTCGTATTCTATTGTTTTTTCATCTGTTGTGATTGTTATTTTGTGATTATGTGCTTTGATTTTTGCTATTGGGTTAAATCCTATGATTGAATATCTTGATAAGTTGTTGTCTTTTTCCATGGATTCAAGTAGAAAGGTGTCTTTGTAGTTGTAGTATAGATTTTTAAATAGTTTAAATGGATCTTGTATGTTTATTTTCTTGGTTTTTGGTTTTTGTATTTGTTTTTTAAGTTCGCCAAAAATATTCACTCTTTTTCATTTTATATCATCTCATTATTTCTTATATAATATATTACATTGATGTACTATATATAACTTTAGTGTATAAATTTGTACATTATACTTTAATAGTAAACAATATATAAATATAAAATAAGCATATAATACTCCAAAAAAAGCTAATTAAAAATTAAACAATATAAAAAGGGAGAGAAAACCACTATGTGGAGCGATATAATAGAAAAATTCGACAAATATCCATCACAACAAAAAGTAATAATAAAACTAGTACAACTAGGACTAAGAGTATCAGATAATAAAAAAATCTACTGTGATGACATAGAAATAAATATATCATCACTAGCAAAAACACTAAATACAGATAGACGCGTAGTAATAGCAACAATAGAAAATATACTATCTGATAAAACACTAAAAAAGATCTTCATGAATCTAACACCATCAGGACCTATGCTATCTGACATATCATCAGAACTAGGACTAGGTGTAATAGAAATAGAAGGATCAGCAAAAAAGCCAGGAATACTAAATGAAGTAACAAAAATATTATCAGATAAAAAAATAAGTATAAGACAAGCATATGCAAGTGATCCAGAATTAGATCCACTACCTCATCTTACAATAATAACAGATAAACCAGTAGAAGGCAATATGATAAATTTACTTCTTAAAATTGATGGAATCACAAAAGTATCTTTATACTAAAAAAAGAATTAAAAAAAATAGTCTATATAATAAGTTTTTTTTCTAAAAAATATAAAGAAATAATAAAAAAAAGTAAAGAAAAAATCAAATAAGACTTTAAAAAAGAGTCTTATCTTTTTTACAAAAAAAATAATAAAAAAAGAAAAAAATAGGTAAGAAATATTCCACAATTTTCTAATGGTTTATCTTTCCTAAAAATTTCTCCCCCTTTTACTCTTTTTTTTAATGTAGTAAGAATAATTTACTCTCAGTAAGTTTTTCATCATACTTTTTAAATCTTTTATCTAATTTTTCTTTAACAATTACACTAAATATTATAGCAAGAATTGGGAAGATAATTAGACATACAAGATTTCCAATGAAAGATGGCCAAATAATACCAAATACAGTATCTTTAAGCATTAAAATACCATATGTCATAGGTAGATATGGCATTAAAGCTTGCATGATTGGAGCCATAATTTCAATTGGATAAATACCATTAGTACCAGATATCTGGAATACTAGTATTATAAGAGCAATAGCTTTTCCCACATTTCCAAATACAGAAACAAGTGAATAAATTAATACCATAAAGGAAAGTCCCACAATAATCATTGAAATGAGCATCATCACAGGATCTGCTATAGTTATACCAATAAGATTTAATCCAATAAATGTTACAATACTCTGGAATATGTTTAAAAAGAAGAATAATGTAAATTTACCGACATAAATTTCAGATGGTGTATATTTTTCTTCATCTTTAACAGGATTTGTACTTAGAAGTGCTACAAGAATAATACAACCTACCCAACTTGCAAGAACACTATAAAATGGTGTTACTTGTTGAGCATAATTATCAGCTTTAAAATAACTAAAGTTACTAAGAACTGTTGGTGAATGGAAATATTCACCTGCATTATTCATCATAGCTTCTTGTGTTGCAGCTTCACTTGTTGTAGTATTTGATGCATTAGTCATACTTGTATTATTTGCTCCCATTTGATCTGCTGTAATTTGTTGAGTTACAACAGGATTTTGAGCATACTTTTGCATATTATACTGTTTCATTATTGAGTTACTAATTTCTGTATTAACTTTTGTTGCAGCATTTGATGTTATCTTAGGTGCAACAGGACTTGTTTTACCATTGGAAATATATTGGATTGTAGCTTGATGAGGATTATCTGAATTAATAGATAATACATCTTCAGTGAATCCTGCAGGAATCACAATGGCAGCATAATTTGTACCATTTTTTATCAGACTCCGAGCTTCATCTTCATCTTTATAAATCCAATTAAATTTATTATTTTCTTTTAATGTTGTTACTACTTCACTTCCATAATTATATGTTGTACCATTAATAGTTACAGGTTTATCATTATTTACAATAATAAAATCCATATTATCTGTATTTTCATATGGATCCCAACAACCATATACATTAATGATAGAATATAATGATGGAAGAATTACTAAAGCAAGTAGAACAAAGATAACTACTGGATTTTTAACAGCAGCATTTATATCATCTTTAATTATTTGCTTAACATTTTGTATCATTAAATCACTTTATCAATTAAGTATTAAATTTGAATCTATGAAAAGTTTATGAAAAAAATATCATAACTCTTTTTTTTCAAATTTGATATGGAGAAGTTTTTAATCAAAAAAACTCTTTGTGTACTTAAATAAAACAATGAAAAAAACTTCCAAACTTTTTTTTTTATTTGAAAAAATTATCCTAGATTTCTATAATTCATCCTTTTAAAACAATTCAATAATTTTTAATATGATAAAGTTTTTTTTTATTAATCCATTTTAAATATTTTTTATTTTTATTATATATAATTTTTTATTTATATAATAAATCATACATATAATAATTTATACATAAATATCCAAAAGAAGTATAAAATAATAAGTATACTTTAAATAAAACCTATAATAAATTAATATTATAATAATAAAATACTAAAAAATTAAAGATATAAATGAATTTTTTTAAATAATTTTTTAACAAAAAAAAGACATAATTTATTTTTTTCGGAGGATTAAACAAAATGTGTATAGCAGCACCAGCAAAAATTGTAGAAATAGATAATAACGTAGCTATATGTGATTTTGGTGGAGTAAAACAAAAAGCAAAACTAGACTTAGTAGAAGCAGACATTGGAAGCTACGTATTAATTCATTCAGGATATGCAATAGATACATTAACAGAAGAAGCAGCAAAAGAATCACTCGAAACCTGGAATGAGTTATTTGAAGAATTAGAAAATGAATAAAAACACTACATATTTTTTAAGTTAAAAAAAAACTCAATTTTTAACTTAAAATACATACTTTTTTTTATAATATATTACCTTAGATAAATTAAACTTATTTTTTTAGAATCTTAAAAAAAAATAGATTTACTCATTTTAAATTTGAAATATTAACCTAAAATTAGCTTATTTTAATTGAAAAATTAGTATTAAAAAAAAATTATTTTTTTTATAAAAAAAGTTTAGTTTTAATGGGCACGCTGGGATTCGAACCCAGGACCTCACGGTTATCAGCCGTGCGCGCTAACCAAGCTGAGCCACGCGCCCTTGAAAAATTAATTATTATGTTGTCTTTTTTGTTAATATGTTAAAATAAAATTAGTTCAATAAAGTTTTTTTTAAGTGGGCACGCTGGGATTCGAACCCAGGACCTCACGGTTATCAGCCGTGCGCGCTAACCAAGCTGAGCCACGCGCCCAAATAATAATTGTTTCAACGAACTATTACTATATTATTCTTTATTAATATATATACTTTATGGTTCAAGAAGAGATTTAATATTTTTGATGATTATAATATTTAATCTATAAACATCAAAAATTCTCTCTTTTTATTAAATGATAATTATTCTTCTTTGTTTACCATTTCATTAATTGTATCTGCCATCATGTGGTCTACAACTTCTATTTCAGCTTTATCAATTTCATCAAGTTTTTCAGCTTCTAGTTTTGCAGCCATTGCGATGTTTGCGATACTCATACATCCTGGGTTTGTTGGTGTAATAACGATTTTTGCAAATTTATTATCATCATCTACATCAATATCTTTGATTAATCCCATTTCTACGATACTTACACCCATATGTGGGTCAGCGATTCTTGAAAGTTTATCTTGAATTTTTTGTTTTGTTTCTTCTGACATTTTTATTCTCCTTATCTTTAATTATATTTTTTGTATTTTTATATATTAATTTTATTCTTTTAAATACATTTTGTTATTATTTTATTTGATGTCTTATTTTTACACCTATACCTTTTGTTGCTTCAACTAGCTCTTCTCCACTCATCATTGCTTTTCCTACACCTACAACTTTTTCATCACGTATTATTACAACTTCATCATTTGGTATAATTTCTTTATCTGCAGCATCAATTCCAGGTGTAAAAAGTGTGTTGGATTGTAAGTCAAAGTTTATAAATACACGGTTTATATGGTTGTCTTTTAGAACTTCACCACCTTTAAGGTTAAGTGTGTAGAGTCCTGTTTCAAAGTGTAGTGTTGCAACTTGTTGTTTATCTTGTATGATTTGTGTGTTAAATCGTCCTCTGGTTTGTGTATCATCTGTTATTAGTGCATCTGCTTTTTTTGTGTTAAATTGATATCTTGCTATTGATCTTAAATCATGTATTTTATGCTTGTTATGTGCTACTTTATCTGCTTTTTTAACTTCTGCTTTTAGATTATCTAGTGATTCACGTGATCTAGTTGATCCATCATCACATGTGTATACTACATTATCTAGGTATTCTTCACATGCTTGACGATATCCTCCTGTTACATGTGCTATTACTTTATGATCTTTTGCATAGTTTTTTATGCATTCTCCTGTCATTTTAATTTCTTCATCTGACCAGTCACCTGTGGTTGATGCATCATAGGATTGTATAGGGTATGTTTTTTCCATTTCACGTGGACATATTCCAAATGGAGATGTTAGTATTACTTCTTGTAGTCCTTTTGTATATTTTTTAAATAATGTGTGTGATTTTGATTGTGAATATGGTTTTTTCATACTACATGGTAGTACAACAATTGTATCTGAGTATGGTTCAAGTAGTTGCATTCTTTCTTGCCATCTTACTACTTCTGGTCTGTGTAGTGATAGTTCGCTTATACATGGTATTTTTGCATTTTTCATATTTTTTTATCCTTGCATTTTTAAAAAAAAATTTTTTTTATTATTATTTATTATTTTTCTTTTTAATTTCATAAAAAAATTTAGTATTATAAAATAAGGTATTAGTATTTTTTTCTAAAAAAAAGATTAGATTTTAAATTAATTATTTATTAGTTATTAAAAAAAAAGATGATGGAGGTTAGGTGTGAAAGTTAAGATTTTTAGAATAGTTTTCCTAATTTTAGTAGTGCTTTTGGTGATACTTTAATTAGTCTTTTTATGAGTGATCTTGGTGTTACTTCACTAAATTCTTCATCTTTAAATGCTGCTGCAATTTCATTAAGTTCTTCATCACTTAATGATAGTAGGTATGCTTTTGCTGCATTGTATTTTTTATAGTTTTTACCAATATGTTCATCTGTAAGTTTCACATATTCTTTAAGATTACGTTTTGAATAGTTTTCATCTTCTATTGCTTGTGCTGCTACAATTCCAGCATATACTCCAGATTCTAGTGCTGAGTTTATTCCTCCACCTGTAAGTGGATTTACAAATCCTGCTGCATCTCCTACAACAAGAATATTATCTCCTATACGATCAGACATTAGACCATCTACTGGGTCTCCTCCAACATTTATTTCCACAGGTTGTGCATTTTTAGTTTCAGGACATGTTTTTATGAAGTCTACTAGGTGATCATATGCACTTTTATCTGTTTTTGATTTTAGTACTCCTATTCCTACGTTTGCTATGTCATCACCTTTAGGGAATATCCATACATATCCTCCTGGTGCTACACTTCCAAAGAATAATGATATGTCCTGGTTATTTACCATATCTACTCCTGCCATTTCAAATTGTACACAGGATTCCATATGTTCTGCTGGTGTGTTGCATTTAAGACCTGCCATTCGTCCTATTCTTGATTCAGGTCCATCTGCTGCTATGATAATTTTAGCTTTTATTTCTATTGGTTCTCCCATATGGTCTGCTTCTACGATAAATCCATCATCAATACGTTTAAGACTTTTTGCATTGGTTTTTATCATAATTTCAGCACCAGCACGTGCTGCATCCATTGCCATATGTTTATCAAATACTTTACGTTCAAGAATGTAACCTGCTTCTGGTATTGGTATGGTTGATGTGTCAAGGAATACATTTGTATTATCTGGTGCTACAAGTCTTACTCCATCTAGTTCTCGTGCAATCCATCTAGGGTCTGGTTTAATTCCAAGTTCTTTAAGTCCTTCTTTAGATACACCTTCTGCACATCTTTTTGGTGATCCTATTTCTGATTTTCTATCAATTAATAATACATTTGCTCCTTTTAGTGCTGCTTCTTTTGCTGCTAATGATCCGGATGGTCCTGCTCCTACTACTAAAATATCTGTTTCTATCATATTATTTCTCCTAAAAAAAAGTTTATTTTTTTTTATTGTAGTTCTAATGCTTCTATTGGACATGTTTTTACACATAATCCACATTTTGTACATTTTTCTTCATCAATTACTATTTTAAGTTCTTCAACTTCAATAGCATCTACAGGACATACTCCAGCACATGCTCCGCAATACATACAAAATTCTTTAATTATCATCCTTTTCACCCATTAATTCAATTTCATTTTTTATATGTTTTTTTTTTATTAAATCTATTTTTCTCTTTTTTTTAATCTCTCATTTTTTTTATTCTGTTTTTTCTTCATCTAGTTTTGCAGCTTCTGCTCGTCTTTTATCTATTGCTTCATCACGTGTTATGAATATATATCCACAGTTTGAGCATTTTAGTTCTCCATTTTGTGCATATGCTAGAAATTGTTTATCTAAGTCTCTGTGTTGTGTTTTATCTTTTGAACCACATTTTGGACATGGTTTTATTAATTCATCTATTTTCATTTAATTACAACTCCCCTTCTTTGTTTTTCAGTATGTCTAGAAGTTTAAATTGTGCTGCTTGTAAGTGTTTACAGTAGAAACTACCAGGTTGTCTCTGATTTCTATATACATAATCAGCACAATCACAATTCCAGTATCCATAAATCATTGATACAATATAACTTTCTGTATCATTTTTTTTAACTTCAAAGATAATATGATCATCTTCATAGTGTTTTACATCTACACTACCTTTTTGATATAAATTATATCCTTCTATAATTCTATTTGACATTTTATCTAATTATCCTCGATAAAAAAATTAATTCAAAGTTTTAGTTATTATCATAGATTTTAATTTTTTTCTTCTATTTTATGTTAAAATAATTCATTATTATTTATGTGTATATTTATAGTTAATAATTTTGTTATATTTATGAATTATATATTTATAGTAAAAATAAATTAGAAAAAGGTGGGGGAGATACTTAAAGTTATATTTTTAATTTTTTTTTATCTTAAAACTATTTTTTATTCATTAATATAATATTTTTTATAGTCTTTTATTACATCAAGCAGTTGATATATTCCATTAAATAATCCAATTACTAGAAATATTTCATATCTCATTGAAAGTATTGATGTTATTATTGCTATTGTTATAAATATGAATGCTTTTTTATATTCTTTAAGATATATTTGTCCTAATCCTACACAAAGTATACTTAGTAGTATTGTTAGCCATAGTTTTTTTCCTTTTTTAGGCTCAATTTTATTAAATGTAGATGGTCCACGGTATTGTGTTTCATAGTAGTCATTATCATTTCTTCGACTACTGGTTTTATTTTGATTTTGTGCTTTTCGTATTACTGGATTTGTTTGTGTATAATTTGATCCTGGTCCTTTATATTGTGTTTCGTAGTAGTCATTATTATTTCTTTGTTTATTTATTTGTACTGTTTTTTCTAGATTTTGTTGTTCATTAGGGGTGATGTTGTTTTTTGTATTTGAATTTTGTATATGACATATGATGGTAGGATTTTCTGGTAGTTGATATCCACAGTTTATGCATATTTTAGCATCATCTGGATTTTCATAGTTACATCTGTCACATTTCATTTTTTATCTAAAACTCCTATATTAAAAAAGTATTATATATTTATTTTATATATTAGTATTAATTAGATTTTACCATCATTTTTTTTTTCTTTAAAAATTTAGTACATATAATAAAAAAAATATACTTTTATTTTTAAATAAAGAAGAATCTATGAATTAAAATTCACTTTAAAACTATTAATATTTAAATAAATTAAAAATCATATATACTATTAATAACTATGAATATTAATAAAATTTTCAAAAAGCATTGGGAAGATTATTTTTTTAGTAATATGAATAGTGGTATAATCAAATGGGAGAATAATACACATGGAATATGAAATGTATCAAGAAATCTTAGATCAACCAATTTCTCTTGAACGTACAATAAGCACAGAAAAAGAACATATGCTTCAATTATCAGAACAATTTAGTAAATTTGATAAAATCTTTTTAATTGGTTGTGGAAGTTCTATTTCTACATGTTACACCATAAGAGATGCAATGAAGTCAATTTCAAATATAAATATAGATGTACAAACAGGATTTGACTTTGTAGATCATCAATACCTAGAAGATAACAGTAATTATGGTGTTATACTAACATCACAATCAGGGGAAACATCAGATACACTAGCAGCTTTAAGAAAAGCAAAAAAACATAACATAAAAACACTATCAATAACAAATGTTGAAGATAGTAGTATGGCAAAAGAAGCTGATGATACAATAATAACAAAATGTAAAGAAGAAATAGCAATACTTGGTACAAAAACTTATGTAACACAACTAATTTCATTATATTACATATTCTTTAATATGATAGATTCAAAAAGAGCAAAAGATATAATAAAACAACTAGATGAAATTCCATCAATAATGGAAGAACTCATAAAAACAACCGAAGAATCATCAAAGAAAATTGCAGAAGAAAACAAGGATGTAGATTTATTCTATTGTATGGGAAGTGGACTTAACTTTGGATTATCATATAAACTTGCAATGACAATGTTTATGGAAGGAGCATTAAAACATGCATGTCCTGTATATTCTGGAGAATTTAGACATGGACTAATTGAACGTGTAGAAGAAGGAGTAACAGTTGTATTTATAAAATCAGGTGATGACTGGGATGAAGTAACACAACGTGCAATAAACTTCTGTAAAGATCTTGGTGTAAATACAGTAATATTTGATCTACAAAACTACTATGATATAGATCCATTACTTACACCATTTATACTAATAATACCACTTGAATGGTTTATCTATCATCTTGCAATATATAATGATGAAGATCCTGGAAGTACAAGACACATTGGAAAAGTAAGATACTAAAAAAAAGAACATGTATATTATTCAAAAAATACTTTTTTTTTCATCTTTTATCCTTTTTTTTTATAATCATACTAATTTTTTTAAGACATTCCTTTTTTTTATATAATAAACTATAATATTAATGAAATACTCTCTTTTTATATAAAAAATATACAAAAGATTCATTTATTTAATTTAAAATCAAATTTCATATATGAAAAAATAAAATACAAATAAACTAATTCTAAAAATTCTTAACTAAAAAAACAAAAAACAAACACACAAAAAAAGGCTAAAATAAGATTAACGAATAAAAAATTAAGAAAACATAAATATAAAATTATAACTAATATTTAATAACTAAAAATAACAAAATAAGTATATAATTAATTAAATAAAAAAAATAATATAATTTTTGGAGAAGTGATTTTATTGTATTCAATAACATCAAGTAAAGATTTTGAAGAATTAAGCCCATTTATAATAATTGGTGCTGGTGGAGGAGGAGAAAAACTTCACAACTTCGCAGGAGTAGAAACAGCAGGATTTCTAGATGATTCAAAAGAAAAACAAGGAAAAGAATTCTGTGGACATATAGTAGAATCAGACCTAAAAAAACTAGTTGAAGAAACAGACTCAAAAACAGTAGCAATAATGCTACCAATAGGAGCAGAAGGTGCAGCATTAAAATATGCTGTAGAAGCAATAGATCTAGGACAAAATGTACTAACATCATTTAGGTCACTACCTTTAGAGGAAAATCCATCACTAATCAAATTTGCAAACCAAGCAGGCGTAGAAATAAAACAAATAAGCTCAAGATTAGACAATGTAGAAAAAACAATGGGAGCAAGACCTGAAAAAGTAACAGAAGTACTACCTAAAATAACCTACAAATCAGAAAAACCAGTAATATTTGTAGGAGGAACATCCCAGGAATGTGGAAAAAGAACTACAACTCGTAAACTAGGAGAAGAAGCAAAAAAACGAGGAATTAATGCTAAAATATTCTCAACAGATGAAATGGGACTAGAAGAACCAACAGACATAAACTTCAGAGCAGGAAGTCTATCAGTAATGGATGTACCAGCAGCAGTAATGGGAACAATCAAATACCTAGATGAAGTAGAAGATGCAGATATGATCTTCATAGAAGGACAATCAAGTCTAACAGAACAAGGAAACCCACATCCTAAAGGACTTTCAGCATCAATACTATTTGGTGCACAACCTGATTGTGTAGTACTCTGTCATAGAGAAAACCATCCATTCAGAGAACCTGTAGGGATCGAAACAGAACTAAAAGCAATAGAAGCTGTAGAACCAACAAAAGTAATAGCACTATCAATAAACAGGAGAAATGCAGATTTATCACTAGATGAACTAGAAGATAAATATAATCTTCCAGCAGTAGATCTACATACTAATGCTAATGGTGGAATAGAAAGACTACTTGACACAATTCTTGAATATGTAGGTGAATAGAAAATGGAAAACACCTTTAAAGACTTTACAATAAATATAAAAAAGTCTCTAGACCGTGATTTTAGTAATGATATGGAACCAAACTTTGATGAAGATCAACAAATGCTAAATGACAAATTAATCTCATCAATAGAAAACAACTATGATGATGACTATGAAGATGATATAATAGTAGATCATTCAGCAGATGATGATGATTTTATGATAACACCAGATGCATCAGCATGTGTAAATACAATAAGACTTGTAAAAATAAGATCAATAAAAGAACTTGAAGAAGAACTAGAAAATCTAAACCAAACACGAATACCACAAATTATAGACTTTGACTACATCCAACAAAGAAGAAAATCTGAAATAAAATTAGTGGGTGAAAAACTCAATCAATTTAAAAAAGAAACAGATGCAAATCTAGTACTACTTGGAAGTACAAAAAATGTTGTAGTTGTAACTCCTAGTGAAATAATGCTCATGAAATAAAATCACAAAAAAAAAGTAAAAAGTAGGAATTGAATACATAAAAAAAAATAAACCAAAAAAAAATAATGGGGAAAAAGATTAAAAATAAGATAGATATTATAATATTCTTTCTTTAATTTACTTTTTTGTTTAAATTCAAAACCTTTCTTTTTAAACTTATAATTGAAAAAAATCTCTTTTTTTTTAAATACTCTTTTTTTTATCTAAAATTTAATACTCTCATTTTTTTTAATAAAAAAAATTATTGATAATACAACACCCTAAATTCTTTTTTTTTAATAAAATTTCAATGTTTTAAATAAAAAAGTAAAAAAAATAGTAAAATAGGGGTGGTGATGAAGTTTTTTATAGGTTATGGAATTTCATAACATTATTTGACATAACTTTTTTAATATCACTTTTTTTATATCCATCCTGTATTAGTTTATGTTTAACTTCAGCTAGTGCCATGTGATTTGATGGTGCATAACTAATATCAGTATCAAGTACAAACTTATCAAAGCCATATTTATCAAGCATTTCTACAGTTTCTGTAGGTGACATTTTAAGTGGTTGTACTGTTATTCCAAGAGTATAATCCTTATCTATTAGCATATCTATTATTGAATTATCAACATGGTCTAGTTGTACATTTTGTGGATTTATGTTTTCATCAAGAAGTGTGATTGTTCTTTGTGTTACTTTTGCTTTATTTTTTCGTGGTGTGTGTATGATGACATTATAATTATTTTCATCTGCATACTGTAGTTGTTTTATGAATACTTCCTCTTGTTTTGGTGTTATTTCATCAAGTCCAATTTCACCTACTGCTATTACATGTTCTTCATTCATGTATTTAGGAAGTTTTTCTATTACATTTTCATAGTCATCTGGTATTGCTCTTGGATGAACACCTACAGCTGCATATACTTTAATATTATGTTTTTCGATACGTTTTGGTTCATCATATACTATACGATCAAAATGTTCAAGTGTTACATTTGATTTTTTCATTCTTAGTGGATCATATGCACATGTAAGGATTGCTTCAACACCTGCCATGTTCATTTCCATAAAGTTTTCAATTGGTCTTGTATCAGCATGCATATGAGCATCAAATATCATAACCTTTCACACTCCTCCTCTTTTTTTTGATATTATCTATAAGTTATCAAATTCTATACTTCCATTTATGAGTTTTAAGATAGTATCTGGTAGTTCATCAATTTTAATACGTACTTGTTTGAATGTGTCACGATTTCGTATTGTAACACTATTATCATCTATTGTATCATAGTCTACTGTAATAGCATATGGAATTCCTATCTCATCACTACGTGCATATCGTCTTCCAATTGTTCCACTTGTATCATAACTTGTTATAATATTATTTAATCTTAGTGTTTCTTCAATTTCTGTTGCAATATCTGTTAGTGGTTCTTTATTTACAAGTGGTAGTATTGCTGCTTTTATTGGAGCTATTTTTGCTGGTAGTTTTAGGTATGATCTTTTTTCTCCTTCATCATTCACATCTTCTGTATAGGCATGAAGAAGTGTTGAGTATATTATACGATCTATTCCATATGATGGTTCTATTACGTGTGGTACTATACGTTCTCCACGTATTTGTTCATCTTCTGTTTTAAATGTTATGAATGTATCATCAATTGTATATTCATTATCATTAATACTGAATGTGTATTTACCATTTTCATTGAATGCTTCTATGATTTCATCAGGATTAGTTTGTTCTAGTATTTCTTTAGCTTTAGCTGAGTCTCCTTTAAATGTTGGTCCAAATTTTTTCATGTTAAATGATGCTTTGGTTTTTGTAACTGTTTTTGGTTCATCATATTCTTTAAATACTGATAGATCTTCTTTAGAATGTTTAATATGTGATTTAAGGTCAAAATCTGTTCTGTCTGCTATTCCTATAATTTCAACCCATCCGTATTGATCGGTTTTAACTTCTGCATCCCAACAATCTATAGCATAGTGTGCCATTTCATCAGGTAGGTGTTGTCTGAATCGTATTGCATCATCAGCTATTCCTAGATCTGCGAGGAATTTTCGTGCTACTACTATTTGATATGCTATCATTTCACTTGATATAATACCTTCATCTACTGCTTTTTTAACTGTGATTGTGATAGGTTCAAGATTTTCTAGTTGTTGTTTTTGACCATATAATTTTAGTGTGTAATCTTGAATTTTTTCATAGTTTTTATGTGTTTTATCACTTGGATCTACAAATATTTCAGCTTCAGCTTGTGTAAATTCACGTAATCTTATTACTCCTTGACGTGGAGAGAGTTCATTTCTGTATGATTTTCCAAGTTGTACTATTCCAAATGGTAATTTATCTTTATAGAATCTGCTTATTCTTTTAAATGCTATGAATATTCCTTGTGCAGTTTCTGGTCTCATGTATCCTGTTTGTTTTCCACTTACACCAATTTGAGTTTTAAACATTAGATTGTAACTTTCTACATCTCCTAGTTTTCCTCCACAGTTTTCACATACAATGTTATTATCTTGTATTATTTGTGTTAGTGTTTCATCAGGTAATCCTTCAACTTCTTTGTTTATTGCATCTTCTATTATATGATCTGCTCTGTATACTTCTTTACATTCACTACATTTTACCATTGGATCTGTGAAATTATCTACGTGTCCTGATGCTTTTAGTGTTTCTCGTGGCATTATTGTTGGTGCTTCTATTTCATAGAATTGTTCTTGGTTTATGTAGTAGTTACGCCAGAGGTTCATTATGTTGTTTTTTAGCATTCCTCCTAGAGGTCCATAGTCATAGAATCCTGCTACTCCTGAATATATTTCAAAAGATGGGTATAGAAATCCTCTTTTTTTGGATATGCTCATCATTTCTTCATTTACCATTGTTATCTATTCTCCTTTTATGTCAAAGTCTTGTTTTATTTTACTTACTTGTGGTCCTTTTTGGTTCATATATTTACTATCACGTGTGTGATGACCATATGGTTCTACTGATGGTGATGTCATTGTTTCAAATACTATTTGACATACTCTTTGTCCTGGATATAATGCTACTGGCATTTTTCCTATATTTGAAATTTCTAGGGTTATTTTTCCTTCAAATCCTGGGTCAATGTATCCTGCTGTTACATGCATAGTTATTCCTAGACGTCCTATGGATGATCTTCCTTCTACTCGTGCTACTATGTCTGATGGTAGTTTTACTGTTTCATATGTTGTTGCGAGTGTAAATTCTCCTGGGTGTATTATGAAGGGTTGTTTTTCACTTATTGTTATTTCTTCCATGTATGATTCCAGGTCTACTTCATCAAATGGATCTATGAATGGTTTTGTTATTATTTTAAATCCTTTGAATTTATTTCCTATTCTTAGATCTACTGATGATGGTTGGATTTGTTTTTCATCCTTTAGTGGATCAATTATTATCTTTTTTTCATCCAGTGCTTTTTTTATATCAATATCACTTAGTATTGCCATCAGTTTATTCCTCTTGTTTGTTTTCGATTCTTTTATTTATACGATTTAGTAGTCCTCGCATTGTTCTTAGTTCGCGTCCTGTTATGAATGCTCGTCCTATTATACGTTTTGCGAGTATATTTACTTGTTTTTGTTTATAGTCAGGATAGTCAAGTTTTTGTGTTATTTCATCTATTGCTTGATTTAGTACTTGTTTATCTTCATAGTCTGCTATATCCATGTCATCTATTGGGTAAGTTTTTTGTGTATTTTTGTATATTTCATAAAATATTATTGATGCTGCATGTGTTATATTCATTATTGGGTATTCTTCACTTGTTGGTATTGTTACGAGTGTATCGCATTTTTCTAGTTCTTCATTTGATAGTCCATCTCCTTCTCGACCAAAAAGTAGTGCTATGTTTTGTTTTTCAGGGTTTATTTTTTCTCCCATCTGGCTTGCTGTTATTGGTATTCGTGGTATATTATAGCTTCCACCTGGAGTTCCTGTTGTTGCAATTGTCTGGGTTATTTGTTTATCTTCTATGAATTCATCTAGTGTTTCATATATCTGTGCATTTTCAACAAGTTCTTTTGCATGCATTGCTTGATAGTATGCATCGTCTTTTAATTTGCATGGTTTTATTAGAATTAGTTTTTTTAAGCCGAAGTTTTTCATACATCGTGCTAGAAAGCCTATATTTCCTGATGTTTTTGGTTCTACAAATACGGTATAAATTGTCAATTAGAATCACTATATTTTATTTTTGTTTATAATCTTTTTTATTCTTTTTTATAAGTGTTTAATTTGTGTTATATAAGTGTTTGATTATATTTTAATATTTTTATTAAATTTAGTTTTAAAGTAATAAAACTAACTATTTTTATTTATATTTATTTTTTTAATTTTGGTTTTAATAATTATTCATAGTTAAGTTTTATTTTAATAAAAAATTATGTATTCTTTAATAATATGTTTAAAAACAGAGTTATAAGCCGTTTTTAGAGCATACACTTATATATAACATAATATTAAATAGTAAGTAAGGGAGTAAAATCCTAACATGAATCAAATAAGTGGTGAAGAAAAATGGTATCTGAAAAATATAAAATAGGTGCTGTTTCAATAATTCTCGTCATTTTAGGATTACTATCTATGATTTTCCCGGTAGTATCCACACTCACAGTTGACGTAATTACAGCATTCTTACTATTATTCTTAGCTATAGTATTCTTTGTCACTGCAACAGAAGAATCAGACTTTAGTAGATGGTCAGCAGCAGTAAATATATTACTTGGATTCTTATCCATTATACTATGTTCATTACTACTTATACACCCACTTGGTGTAACAATAGTAATTAGTTTCTGTATCTACATTTTTGGTTTCATGCTTATTATTGCAGGTATTACAAGTCTTGCAACATCCAAAAGCTACAAACCAAAACTATATAGTGGATTATGCAGTGTAATATTCGGTATATTATATATCATTCTTGGAATGTTTGTAGAAAACCCAATATACCTCGGTATTATTGTAGGTGTTTGGTTAATCTTAACAGGTATATTCTATGGATATGAAAGAGAAACCGAAGAAGAATTTATAGAAGAAATCAGCAATGATTTAAACTAAAAAAAAGTAGTAAAAACCTATAAAATAAAAGATGAATGTATAATAAAAAAAAGAAAAAAGCTATGATAAAAAATTAAATTAGGGAAAATACATAAAAATTAAATTACATAAAGTTATCATTAAAATTTATTTTTTTTTTCATCGAAAAAATTATTATACAAAAAAATCACATAAAAAACGGGACAATTTTAAAAAAATGATAAAATACTTTTATAATTTTATCATTACCTATCCTATTTTTTTTTAATATAATAAAATAAACACCTTTCATATAAATTTAAATACTTATTCTAAAAAAAAATTAACTTTTCATTATATAATTAAAAATTATTAAAAATTACAAACTATAAAAATAATACTTAATAGCTAAAAAAATTTAATTTTATTTGCGATTTTTTAATTGAAAATTTTTAAAAGGAAATTATTAAAAAATTATTTTTTTTTATTAAAATTAGAAAAAAAAGGATGTCATATACAATGATTATACTAACAACACCAAACATACAAGGAAAAAAAGTAGCAAAATACCATGGAATTGTAAATGGAGAAGGACTAATTGGAGCTAATGTATATAAAGATATATTCTCAGGTGTACGAGATGTAGTAGGTGGTCGTACCTCAACATATGAAATTGAAATACAAAAAGCACGACAAGCTGCAATAGAACGTATGACACAAAAAGCAGAAGAACTTGGAGCAAATGCAATACTAAATGTCCGGATAAACTACAGCAATCTGGGTGGAACTATGGGAAATACAATACTTATAAGTGTAAATGGAACAGCTGTAACATTTGATGACATAGATGATGATGAAAATATTACAACACACTAAAAATTAATAAATTTTTTTTTAAATGATAAACTCCTTATTATATTAAAATCTTTTTTTTAAACAATTTATACTAAAATAAGCAAAAAGTTGAACACTAAAATTAAAATACACGGGAAAACTAATTTATGATATGAACAATTTATAATAAAAATAATTTAAAAATAGAAAAAATAGTAGTGATAAAAAAAAGAATAAAATAGGAAAGTTAAACTTCCTCTTATTCTATTCATATGCTTCATTTAATAGTTCCATAAGATTTATTACAGATGTATCTGAATTTTTCTTGTTAATTGAATCTTGAATGTTACGTTCACAAAATGGACATATTGTCACAACATGATCAACATCAAGTTTTTCAATCATGTCAACTTTATCATCAGCTAGTTGTTCTGCAAGTTCAGGTATACCTGATTTTACACCTCCACCAGCTCCACAACATTTATCTGGTTTATCCATTTCTATGAATTTAACACCTTTCATTTTTTCGAGGATTTCACGTGGTTGTTTGCTTATTCCTTGTCCACGTACTAAGTGGCATGGATCATGATATGTTACTTTAACATCAAGTTCTTTAAGATCATCAGGATTTATTTTATCAACTAAAAATTCTGTTATATCCATCACATTAAGTTTTGCACCATATTCTGGGTAGTTACGTTTAAGTGTTGAACCACAACCAGCACATACTGTAAGTACAATATCATAGTCTTTAAATATTTCATAGTTTTTATTAACAAGTGTTGGAATAATGTTAGTTTGTCCTGTTCTAAGAAGTGGTGATCCACAACATACTTGTTCTTCTGGTATATCAACATCATATCCTAGTTTATTTAGAATATTTATTGTGTATTCTGCAATCCATGGTAGACGATTATCAATCATACATCCTGTGAAGAATGCTATTTTTGGTTTGATATTATCATCTTTATGTTCTTCATTATATGCTTTAACAAATCCTTCAGGATACTTTTCATTTTTAGGATTTACACTTCTTCCTGTTGTTATAACAGCATCTCTAATTTGAAGATGTTCTTTAAGTGGTCCTTCTTTTTCTTCACATACTTGTTCTCTGAGTTTTTCTATTGCTTTTCCATAAATATCTATTTCTTTAGGACATGTTACACTACATTGTCCACATGATGTACAATAGTATAATCCAAGATCGACTGCTTCATCTATTTTTGATGCATCCTCACGTGGATCAAAGCTTATTTCTGATAAAAATCGCATAAAGTATGGTCCTATATAATCATCTGTTTTTGTAAGTACAGGACACATTGATATACATGAGTAGCAGTCTATACAATCATTTAGATTTCCCATTTTTGCATAGCTTTCAGGTTTGATTATGGATGGTTCTTTCATATCAGTATATGAATCTTCTGATATCATATAGAAGTTATGATCTGATACTTTTTGATTTAATTCTTTTCGATCTACAACTAAGTCTTTAAGTACTTTAAAATCAAGTGGAGCTAGTGTGTCATTATCTTCTATTTCTGCTTTACATGCAAGTTTTGCTTTATCATTTATTTTTATTGCACATGATCCACATTGTCCTGCTCGACATGAGTATCTGTATGCTATGTGAGCATTATATTTATCATTTATTTGTTGTAAAGCATCAAGTACTTTCATTTTTTCTGTTTTTTCAATTTCATATGATTCCATGTAGGATCTATCTTCTACCGGATCATATCTTTTAACATTCACAGTTATCATGCAATTGCCCCTCTTTTGTAAAATTATATGTCTTATTTTTTTCCCTAATTTTTTTTTACTAATTCCCTTCTTTTATTAGTTTTTTTTTCTTGTATGGTTTATTATAAATAGTATTTATTTTTTTTTAAAGAATTTTCTTTTTTTTTGGAATAGATAAAAAAAGTTATGGGGATATTTTATTAATTTTTTTTTAGAAAAAAGATTTTCCTAATTAATTTTTTTTTTTAATCTTTTTTCTTTTTAGTTACATATGTCAAGTTACTATTTTTTTGTATAAGTAAAAAAATTTTTTAAGTTATTTTATGTTTACTATCCTTATGTTATATATTTATCTTTTTTTTAGAACTTAAATATTATACTTAAAAAAGAATTAATAGAAAACATTTTAATCTTAATAAAAAAAAGTATTACAAGTTTAAATTAGTGCATATCTTTTCTTAATTTTATATATTATAAATAAGAAATATTAAATATAAATTAGAAT
>NZ_LWMS01000048.1 GCF_003149675.1 Methanosphaera cuniculi
AACATATATTATAATATTAATAAAAATAATAAAATTTTAGGTTTAAAAGATGAATAATTTTTATTCACCTAATAGAACTAATTTGTGGTATTTAATATGACTGATGTAAAAAAAGAGTTACTTTATACAGGAAAAGCTAAAAACGTTTATAAAACAGAAAATGATGATGAAGTTCTAATAGAATTCAGAGATGATATTACAGCTTTAGATGGTGGAAAAAAGGATACTTTAAATAAGAAAGGTGCATATAATGCTCTTATTTCATCTAAATTCTTTAAAATACTTGAAGATGAGGGTATATTAACTCAATTTATAAAATTAATTAATGAAAATGAAATGATTGCAAAATCTCTTGATATGATACCTTTAGAAGTTATTTGTCGTAATATTGCAACAGGTAGCTTACTACGTAAATATCCATTCCACAAAAATCAACACTTACAACCACCAGTATTACAGTTTGATTATAAAAATGATGTTTATCATGATCCAATGCTAAATGATAGTATTATTATAGCATTAGAAATAGCAACTGAAGAACAACTACAACAAATACGCCAGATAACACTAAAAATAAATAAAGTATTATCAGAATTCCTATATGAACGTGGATTAATTCTTGTTGACTTTAAAGTAGAATTTGGATTTGATAAAGATGGAAACATTGTACTTGGAGATGAAATAAGTCCAGATACAACAAGACTATGGGATTCAGAAACACATAAAAACTTTGATAAAGATATCTTCCGTAAAGGAGAAGAAGGAGTAGTAGATGCATACGAAGTAGTTGTAAATCTAGTACTTAATGATGAAGAAAAACAAAAATGGAACATAGATTAAAAAAAAACATATATGAATAAAAGGAATGTGTAGAATATGAGTTATTTAGTTGAAGTAAAAACAAGCTTAAAAAAAGGAATGTTAAATCCTGAAGCATCTACAATACAAAAAGCATTAGCACTACTAAATTATGAAGTAGATGATACAAAAACAAGTAACATAATCACATTTAAAATGGATGCAGATGACATAAAAACAGCAGAAGCAGAAGTTGATGAAATGTGTCAAAAACTATTATGTAACCCAGTAATTCATGATTATGAAATAACTATTAGTGAGGAATAAATATTGACAGATAAAGATGTAAATGTTGGTATAATAAGATTTCCAGGAACAAACTGTGATCGTGACATAGAATATGCAGTAAACCTGGCAGGAGCAAAATCTGAATATATTAACTGGAATCAAAAAGATTTATCTGATGTAGATGTTGTAATAATTCCTGGTGGATTTTCATATGGTGACTATCTACGAGCAGGTGCAATAGCAGGAAACACACCAATTATTGATGCAATAAAAGAATTTGCAAAAGGTGGTAATCCTGTACTTGGAATATGTAATGGTGCACAAATTCTTGGTGAAATTGACCTTGTTCCTGGTGTATTTATTGAAAATGAAAATGCAAAATTCATATGTGAAAGTATGAAACTAAAAGTAAATACAACAAGAACACCATTTACAAAACTATATAAAAAAGATCAAATAATAGAACTTCCAATAGCACACAAAGAAGGACGTTACTACACAGAAGATGTAGAACAACTCTATGATGATGATCAAATAGTATTAAGTTTTGCTGAAGAAAATCCTAATGGTTCACTTGAAAACATAACAGGTGTATGTAACAAAGAAGCAAATGTAGTAGCTGTAATGCCACACCCTGAACGTGCAGTAGAACCACTACTTAGATCAACAGATGGTCTTAAATTCTTTGAAGGATTTCTAGATTAAAAATTATATACTACATGACCACCAACCCCTTTTTTTTAAACATTTTTTTTTAATTATAACTTATTTTCAATAAAAAAAAAAATCTATTTTCTATAAAAAAAACTAAAAATAACGTAAGAAACTATAATATATTAATTCATACTAAAATGATATTAGTTAATTCTAACAAAACTAATTAATAGATTATTACATTAAATAGTAAAATTTTTTAACAAAACAACCAAAAAAAATATAGGTGAAATATAATGACCGTATACATGTTAGGAGCAGGACCAGGAGATCCTGATTTAATAACCCTTAAAGCAATTAAAATACTCGAAAAAGCAGATGTTGTACTTTATGATAGTCTTGCAAATGACTCACTTCTTGAATATGCACCAACAACAGCAAGACTTATATATGTAGGAAAAAGAGCAGGAGAACACTACAGAAAACAACCAGAAATAAATCAACTACTAATTGATGAAGGTAAAAAATGTGAAACTGTAGTACGACTTAAAGGTGGAGATCCATTCATATTTGGACGTGGAGGCGAAGAAGAACTAGCATTACTACGTGAAGGAATAGATGTGGAAGTTGTACCAGGAATAAACTCAGCACTAGGATCAGCTGCAATGATAGGATTACCACTAACACATCGTGCAATAGCAACCAGCTTAACACTTGTAACAGGACATGAAGACCCTGAAAAATCAGAAAAACAAGTAAATTGGGATTACACAGCAGATACACTTGTAATATTCATGGGAGTAGGATTACTTAAAAAGTATGTGCCAAAACTACTTGAATATCGTGATGCTGACACACCAGTATGTGTAATAGAAAATGGAACACTTCCAGATCAAAAAGTAATCACAGGAACACTTGGAGATATTACAGAAAAGAAAATCAGACCACCAGCACTTGTAATAATTGGTGAAGTTGTAGATATTTACCTGGAAGCTGAAAAACTAAGGAGTAAACTTGAATAATGACAGACTTTAACAATAAGAAAGTTGTAATTACAAGACCAATACAACGATCTGAAGTACTTGCAGATCTCATTAAACAAAACAATGGAATACCAGTAATAATTCCAACATTAGAACTTAAAGTTGTAGAATCTGATGAACTACGCTATATTACAGAAAATATTGATGAATTTGACTGGATTATATTCACATCACCATCAGGTGTTGAATCATTCTTTAATCTTTATGGAGAACATGAAATTCCATCAAAAATAGCAGTAATCGGCGTTAAAACTGAAGAAGAGCTAAAAAAACATGCAAATAATGCAACTATGATACCTGAGAAATTCACAGCAGAAGGTCTTCTTGAAGTATTTGCAGAATATGACATGAAAGATAAAAAAGTTGCACTTCCACGCACACTAAGTGCACGTAAAATACTACCTGAAACACTAGAGAAATTTGGTGCTAAAGTATATGTTGCAGAAGCTTATAAATCAGCAATACCAGATGATACAACAGATATACTATCACTTGCAGATGATATAATAAATTCAAATATTGATATTATAACATTTACAAGTCCACTTACATTTACAAATCTACTAGATGTTATTAGAAATTCAGATGAAGATAAATATAACCAACTTCTTGATGCATTACGTGAAAATGTAGTAGTAGCATCAATAGGACCAATTACAGGAGCAAAAATCAGAGAACATAATATAACTCCAATTGAACCTAGCAGATATACAGTTATAGATATGATAAATTCAATTCTAAGTAGCATTTAAACTAAAAATTAATATTAATAAAAGAAGGATGATAGTAAATGGAAACAATTATTTGGCCAATATACATAGATTCATCAGTTTCAAGAAAACAAGGACGTAAAATATCACAACAAGAAGGTGTAGAAGAACCTAAAACTCGTGAAATAACACAAGCTTTAAGAAAGCTTAAATTAAACTACACAGTAGATCATAGTAAATCATACCCATCATCATGGTGGAAAAAATCAGGACGTGTAGTTGTAAATCAAGATCAAAAAACTAAACTTGAACTACTACGTGCTATTGCAAAGAATGTTAAATACATAAGACGAGAATCAAAATAATAAGGGAAAATAAATAAATTAAATTATATGACCACCACATAAAAAAAAAATAACCCCTTATTTTTTTTTAAAACACAATTTTTCTTATTTATAATAATCAACATATTTTTAGCATATTATTTTAAAATAATAAATAAGATTCTTATTTTTTAAATTATACTTATTATGGAGCTTTTAAAATTGACTATGGCAGATACAACTTATGAAGTTACACAACAAAGAGATCAGATGGATGATCTATTTAATAATGCAAAAGAAAAAATATTAGACTCAGAGGATGTTACAATTTACACTCATACAGATTGTGATGGAGTAACAGCAGGATCAATTCTCTCAACAATACTTGATAGACTAGAAATACAACATGATGTAAACTTTGTTGAAATAAATGAACTTGAAGATCAAAGATGTGAATCTGATCTTGCAATAATATCAGATCTTGGAGCAGGACAAGATGTTTCAAAAATAGTAGGACCTGACCAGAAAATGGTAATACTAGATCATCATCCTCCAATACGTAAAGTAGGTGAAGATCTAAACTTTGATTATGTTGAAATAAATCCAAATCATTACAATCTTGATGGATCATACACAATATCAGGTGGAGGATTATCATATCTTCTTGCAAAAAGCTTTGGATTTTATGATTTAAGCTGGATGGGAATACTAAGTGCAATAGGTGATATGCAAAATAGTATGACAGGAAAACTAAGAGGATTAAATCGTGAAATACTAGCTGATGCAAATGAAGTGGGAGTTGTAAATTATCAGGAAGACTTAATGCTTTATGGACGTCATACAAGACCTTTATTTGTTGCATTATCATACTTTGGTGATATTCATTTACCTTTAACAAATAATCGTAATGAATGTATATACTTTCTTGAAAATCTAAATATTCCTGTAAAAGATCAACTTGGAAATGTACGTTATCTTTATGATTTATCACAAGCTGAGAAAGGAAAGCTTTTTAATGCTCTTCTTAAGATGATGGTACGTGAAGTTCCAAATAAATACATAGAACATGTACCAAAACTTATCATGGGAGAAAGCTATGAATTTACATTTGAAGATCCATACACATCATTTAAGGATGCATCAGAATATAGTACTGTTGTAAATGCATGTGCACGTAATAAAAAATATAATCTTGCAATGGAAGTTATAAAATCACAGGATCGATCACATATTCAAGATGAACTTGAAAGCTTAGTAAAAGGTCATAAACAATACTTAGCTCAAAGTTTAAGTAATTTATCTAGTAATGGTGATGTTGAAATTCTTGATAATCTTCAATACTTTAATGCTGATGGAATACGTGCAAATGTAGTAGGAACAATTGCTGGAATGCTTCTTAGTAACTATGACTGGCAAAAGCCAATAATTGGATATACTCATGTTGACTCTGATGAACCTATGTATAAGGTGTCTCTTCGTTGTTCTAAACTTCTTAGTTATGATGGAATTCATTTTGGTCATATTGTATCTGATATAGCAGCTAAATGTGGAGGTTCTGGTGGTGGACATAGTGTTGCATGTGGAGCATATATTCCAGAGGATAATATGGATCAATTTATAAATTTACTTAATAATTCAATAAACCTAGTTTAGTAATATTTTAAAGTATTAGGTTTTAGTTTTTACATTACATGATAATATTAATTTACAAAAAAATACCAATTGACTTGAAAAAAGTTTCCTATTTTTGTAAATATTTAAATAAAATTATACTTATAATTAATAAGTAAGAAATGAAATTTATTGAATTAAAAAAATTTTTTAACATTTAATGGTTTTATGAAATTAAATAAATAGATAGAGGTATAAATACTATGAGAATCTTTAAAAATAAAGGGGAATTTACAAAATTCCAAATTCTAGCAAAAATTGCACAGCAAGAGCCTCACCTTAAACAAAAAGATATTGCTGATGAATTAGGTATAACAGTTCAAGCAGTTTCAGAAAATATTAAAGCACTTGTAAAAGAGGGCTATGTTGAAACTGGAAGTTCTAATTTCAGATATAAAATTACCAAGTATGGTATTGATAAAGTTAAAACTGAAGCAATTAATCTTAAATCATACTCTGATATGGTTCTTACAACAATGAATGGTTATAAATCAATATGGCCTGCTATTGCAGCTGAAGATTTACACCAAGGAGAACAAGTATGGCTAAATATGGAAGATGGAATATTATATGCAGATTTAGAAGATAAATCTAATGCTTATGCTGAAGTATTTAGTGATGTATGTGAAGGAGAAGATGTAACACTAATTAATCTTGGTGGAGAAATAGATATTGTTCCTAAAGATGTTGTTATAGTAAAAATACCTCCAATAGCTGAAGGTGGATCACGTGCATGTGATATGGATAAAATAGAAGAAATTTATGCACAAGAGTTTGATAGAATTGGTGTACTTGGTACAAGTGCTCGTGCTATTACAAATCATTTAAATGTATATCCAGACTTTGAGTTTGCAACAGCAGAAGCTACAGCTAGTGCTGCTGAGAAAGGTTTAAGAGTATTAGTATTTGCTGTGGGAAAAATGACTAATCGTGTAACATCAAGACTTGAAGAAAAAGGTATTATTTATTGTATTGAAGATGTTAAAAAAGTTTAAAGAAGAAAAAAAATAATTTCTTTTAAATTCAGATAAAGAGTTTTGTATAATGAATATAATAATTGGAGAAGATAAATAGAGTATTCTCCAAATAATTTTTTTTTTGTAACCACCATCTATTTTTTAAATTACATACTCTCTTTTTTTTAACTCATTTTTTTATTTAAAAAATAAAAGTATTTTTTTTATTTATTTTTGAGTGATATATTTAACACCACTCATATTAAGGCGTGTTATTATACAGTCTTCTATTGATATATCAGGTGTATATGATAGTGCAAATGCTGTATTTCCAAGCATTGCCATTGATGCACCTAGTGTTTCATCACGCATTATGTCTATAATTTCATTTAGTTCTGGATTTATTAGTTCTGTGTTTTTTGCAAATTTATATGATAAGTTAATAAAATTTTCAATATTAGGATTCCTTATTAAAGCATCAAGTAAACTACTACCACTACTATTAATTTTCATCTGATATGAAGGATCATCAATAATTCCACTAGTCTCTAAAGATCCTAGAGTTTTACAAATAACGTATATAGGTTGAGGAGTTATAATTTTATCAATTATGCCAAAACGAGGAGAACCCTCACGAAGACGAACTACACAACCACCCTCCATAGCAGCTATAACATCACCAAGTCCAGATGATAAACGAATCTCAGCAAGATGAGCAATTTCACCAGCCATATGATATGAAACATCAATACCTAAAAGAGTAGGAAGTGTAAAACTAACACCTAATGCAAAACCTGCACTAGTACCAAAACCAGAACCAACAGGAAAAGTATGTGAATGTTCAATAAAAATATCATAACATGACAAATCAACATTAAATAAATCACAAATCACATCAATTGTAGTTTGACTAACAGTATTAAGCTCATTTTTATGACCATTAACTAAAATTTCAACACGACCACTACCTGGTGTAACCTTAGTATGAGTAACTACACCCTCATCAAGTGTGATACCAGCACCACGAGATCCCTTAAATCTAGGATCATCATTTGTAATAATTTCAAAAAAACCCGTAATATGAGCAGGTAGAAATACTTTAAGTTCATTAATCATATAATTAATTATATAATTTCTTATTCATAAACCTAAATAATAATAAAATAATAAAAAAGGAGAGATAAAAGTAAATGTCTGAAAATAAAAGAATAGACTTACACACCCACAGCCTATTTAGTGATGGAGAATTACTACCATCAGAACTAGTACGAAGAGCAGATATACTAGGACATAAAGCAATAGCAATAACAGACCATGTAGATGCATCAAACATAGAAGTAGCAGGAAAAATAGCACAAGCAGCAAATGACATACGAGATTACTGGGATATAGAAGTAATACCAGGTGTTGAAATAACCCACACACCAATAGAAGTAATAGACAAACTAGCAAACAAAGCACGAAGTCTAGGAGCTGAAATAGTAGTAGTACACGGCGAAACACCTGTTGAACCTGTAAAACCAGGAACTAACATGATGGCAGCACAATCACCATCAGTTGACATAATAGGACACCCAGGACTAATCACAGAAGAAGAAGTACAAATTGCAGTAGATAATGATGTGGCACTAGAAATTAGTTACCGTGGAGGACACTGTCTTGGAAACGGACATGTAGCAGAATTAGGACTAAAATATGGAGCTGACCTAGTAGTTGATACAGATACACATGCACCAGGTGATCTGATAGATTATAAAATGTCAGAAGTAGTAGCACTAGGTGCAGGAATACCAGAATCAGAACTTGAAAATGTACTTAAGAAAAACCCTGAAAAAATACTTAAAAAACATTAAACAAAAATAATAATTGAAGAGAAGATTATGTAATATTTAAAAAAAAGAGGGGTTTTTTAAAATAATCTTCCTTCTTTTTAAAAAAAAAATTAAAAAACTAATTTTCATAAATTATCCTATATTCAACTAAGATATCATCATCTATTTTTTCAATATTTTCAATTTTAAGATTAATACATTCACTTGGATTAAATCCTTCACCATCAACAAGAGTTTTAGAATCAAATCCTCCAAGAATCTTAGAACCTACACATACTGATAATTTATCAACCAGTTTATCTTTAAGCATTGAAAAATTAAGAGTTGATCCACCCTCAAGAAGAATACTTAAAATACCCATATCATAAAGCTTACTCATAGCTAAAGGTAAATCTATTTGATCTTCACCTGCAACTATTACATTACACATATTTTTAAGTTTATCTACACGATCTTCTGGTGCTTTTTTTGATACTACAATAACACTATCAGCATCATCATTTAAAACACGTGCATTTAGTGGTGTTCGTGCTTTACTATCAATAATTATACGTGTAGGATTATCCTCTTTTTTTGCATCAATTTTATGTATTGTAAGTTTAGGATCATCAATTAATACAGTATTAATTCCCACCATAATACCATCATACTTACATCGAAGTTTATGTACACGTATCAGATCATCTTTTGATGATATTTGAAGTGATGAATTACTAGTTGCTATTTTTCCATCTGCTGTCATTGCAGAGTTAAGATGTATGTAGGGTTTCAAGTTTAATCACTCATAGTTTACTTTTAATTGTTTAAGTGTGTTAACTATGTTTTCTGCATTACGCACAGCATTTATTAGAACTTCCTTAAATCCTTCCTTAATTAGTTGATCATTTTGAATAATCCACATGATAAGATCAGGATTTTCTGTTATTGTAAGTTCACAAAGTGGTATTTCTGTAGGATTTTCATTTGTATATACTGCAATGTGTTTTTCATCATCTTTCATTATTGCCTTAATTGTTATTAGAAGTTCATCATTTTGTACACTAAAGTAGTCTCCTACTTCTGCTATGTCAATTGCTGATTTTTCGATTTTTTTGAGATCTTGTTGTATTTTTGCTTCGTATTTGTGTCTTTTTTCTATGTACATTTTAATCATGTCATCTGCCATAATGCTTCACCTTCTATATTTTTTTTTAAAATTTTTATGTAACATTGTACTTTTATTATATTTATAAGTTAAATACTTCTTTTGCATTTTTTTCTGTTTGTTTTTCTATTTCATCAAAACTAACATCTTTTTTAGTTCTTTCAATTCTTTCAATTGTCATCTTGATATTTAATGGCCGGTTATTTTCACCTTTTTGTGGTGAAAGATATGGACTATCAGTTTCTGTTAACATATTTTCTAGTGGTACAGCTTTTATGTTCTTTTTATGCTTTTTTGAATAAAGTGCATTAGTTGCAAATGATATGTAATATCCACAATCTACAGCATCAAGTGCTGTTTGTTTTGATCCACTAAAGCAGTGGAAAACAACATCAGGAATATTTGGATATTCTTTAATAATTTCAAGTGCATGAGCTTCTGCATTACGAACATGTAATACTACTGGCATATCGTATTCTTCTGCCATTTTAAGTAGTTGATGGAAGATGTCATGCTGTCTTTTAAGTTCATCTTCTGGTCTTTCTTTTGAAAAGTCAAGTCCTATTTCACCTATAGCTTGAATGTTATCTATATTCTCTGTTATCTGTTTTAGTGTTTTTTCCTGAATTTCTTTAACATTAGTTCCTGCATATTCAGGGTGATATCCCATTGTTGTTTTTATAATTTCAGGATATTGTTGGCTTAACTCATATGATCGTATGTTACTATCATAGCTTGCCCCTGAGTCTATGATGTATGAGAATTTATCTTTTGAATTTTCAATTATAGTATCTCGTTGTTCATTAAATTCTGGAAAGTTTAGATGACAGTGTACATCTATCATTACTTATTCACCTCATATTTTTTGTAAATTATTAAAATGTCCTCTTTTTTATTTTCCAAATCTTCGATCACGTTGTGTGTATGATCTTATTGCACGAAGGAAATCTACTTTTCTAAGTTCTGGCCATAAGCTATCTGTGAAGTATAACTCTGAATATGATGATTGCCAAAGTAAAAATCCACTTAGACGTTCTTCTCCACTTGTACGTATTACAAGGTTTGGATCTTCAAGTCCTGCAGTATATAAGTTATCATTTATCATTTCTTCATTTATTTCACTTGGCTCTATTTTACCACTTTTTATATCTTCTGCAATCTTTTTTAGTGCATCTACTATTTCAACCCTTCCATCATATCCTAGTGCAATATTTATTTGGTGGCTATCATAATCTTTTGTTTTATCTTCTGCATATTTTATTGCATCACGTACTTCTTGTGGAAATAGTTCTAGTTTTCCCACAGCTTTGATTCGTACTTTATTTTTATGTATTTTCTTATTTGTTGCAATATCTGTGAATGATTCAACAAATAGATTCATAAGTCCTTCAACTTCTTGTGGTGGTCTGTTAAAGTTTTCTGTTGAAAATGCATATACTGTTACAATTTCAATTCCAAGATCTATACACCATTCAAGTACATTTTCAAGTGTACTTACTCCTTTTTTATGTCCTTCAATAACATTCATATTTCCTTGAAGCTTTGAGTATCTGCGATTTCCATCCATGATTATTGCTACATGTTTTGGCATCTTATCTTTATCTAAGTTTCTTGAAATATACCATTCATATATGGAATATATGGGTTGTAATAGTGTCATTTTCTTTTGATTCCCTTTTTTTTGTTAATTGTTCTTGTTGTTTATTTTTATTTTTTAAAATTAAAATATGTTTATTTTATTTTTCTTCACCTATTAGATGTGAAAGTAGTTTAATTGCATTAACATATCCTTCAGTTGTCTGGGAGCGTGATGTGTCAATAAAGAGGTTTGGCTGTTTAAGTGTTAATGCTCCATAGCTTCGAACTTCAGATACTAATACTAGGCTTCTGAATATTATGTTTCCTATTATTCCATCTGGTGCTACTATTATGTTTGCTTGATCTTTTATTGCTTCTTCAATTAGGATGTAATAGTGTTTTATGTTGTATTGATCTTTAAGTTCAGATGTTAGTTGTTCACATTCATCTATTGTTTGATCAATCTTTGCACTTCGTCCTTTATCTTGTTTTCGTCCACCTGATATTAGAGCTATTTTAGGTTCAAGTCCTAGATTTTCTATCATCTTTGATGATTCTTCAATTATTACTCTTTTTGCACGTATTGTATCACATTCATCTATTCCAACTGGTGTTAAAAGAAAGATATGTCCATCTTTTTCAAGTATTGATGCTCGGAAGATGTGTGGATGTTTCTTTTTTAGATCCATTATGATGTTTGATTCAAGTGATCCTCGTATTACTCCATCTATTGTTGGATCTTCGATGTATTTTAGTAGTTCTTCATTTGTTTTTGCAATTTTTATATCATCAAATGGAAACATTTCCACAGCTTCTAATACATTTTTATTTTCGCCAAGTCCTATTGCAATTTTCATAGTTTTACAAAATCCTTTTACATTTATTTATATATTAATCCACTTTTTTTTCATGATTTAGAGAGGAAAAATTTTCTTTATTAAAATAAAACAATTATTTATAAAATGTGGTGTGGAATTTAAAAAAAATAATTTATGGGGGAGGTGAGTATATTTTTTTTCTATTTTTTAACTACTTTTTTTAGTGCAATTTCTATAGCATTTAGTGTTTTATCAATATCTTCTTTTGTATGTTGTATTGATAAGAATGCACATTCATATTGTGATGGTGCAATAAATACTCCATTATCAAGAAGTACATGGAAATATTTAAGGAAACCTTCAGTATCTGATGTTTGTGCTGTTTTATAATCATATACATCAACATCTGTAAAGTATATTTGTGTCATTGATTCAACACCATTTATCTGGTAGTTAATATCAAGTTTTTCTAGAATATCACTCATTCCACTACGTAAGTATTTTCCACTATCATGTAGTGTTTTATATGCTTTCATATCAAGTATCTTGAATGCTGAGAGTCCACCTGTTATTGACATTGGATTTCCACTAAATGTACCAGCCTGATATATTCCTCCACTTGGTGCAAATTGTTCCATAAGTTCACGACGTCCACATATAGCACCAATTGGGAATCCTCCACCAATAATTTTACCAAATGTAGCAAGATCAGGTGTAATACCATAGTATTCCTGAGCTCCTCCACGACTAAGTCTAAAACCTGTAATTACTTCATCAAAAATTAGAATAATATCATTTTCTTCTGTAATCTCACGTAAAAACTGTAAGAATCCATCTTTTGGAGGTACACATCCAATATTTCCCATGATAGGTTCAACAATAATACATGCAATCTCACCTTTATTATCATTTATCATACGTGTTAGTGCATCTTCATCATTAAATGGTACAAGAAGAGTATTACGTGTACTTTCTTCTGGTATTCCTGGTGAATCTGGTTTTCCTATTGCACCTGATCCTGACTTAACTAGTACTGCATCATGTGCTCCATGATATGCTCCTTCAAATTTGATTATTTTCTTACGATTTGTTACTCCACGTGCAAGTCTTATTGCACTCATTGTAGCTTCAGTTCCTGAGTTTGTAAATCTTACCATTTCAGCACATGGTACACGTTCTACTACTTCTTGTGCAAGTTCAAGTTCTTTTTGTGATGGTACACCATAATCTGTACCAAGTTTTAGTTGATTGGTTGCATCTTTTATGATTTGTTCATTTGCATGTCCAAATACAACAGGACCATATCCAAGACAATAGTCTATGTATTCATTTTCATCTACATCATATATTTTAGATCCTTTTGCTTTTTTAGCAAAAAATGGGTATGGCTTATATGCACGTACAGGTGAATTTACACCTCCTGGTAAGTAGTTCACTGATTCTTCATATAATTGTTTTGATCTTTCACGATTCATAATATATCACATATTCAACCTTTTTTTTATTTTTCCTAATTTTATTTTCTTATGTTAAGTAATGAATTAACCACAGCTACAGCAATAGGTGTTCCACCTTTAGGTCCTTCTGTTATAACATATGGAATATCAGTTTGACTAAGTGCAGCTTTAGAATCAGCAGCACCAACAAATCCTACAGGTACACCTACAACAGCACGTGCATCCATTTGACCTTCCTCAACAAGATTCATAACTTCAAAAAGAGCTGTTGGAGCATTACCAATAGCAACAATTCCTTTAAATCCATCTTCTGCTGCAACACGCATAGCAGCTGCAGAACGGGTAATTTCCTCTTTTTTTGCAAGTTTAACAGCACGTTCATCACGAATATAACACATTACATTACCATCATAACGTGTAATACCAGATTTTACCATGTTAATATCTGTTAAAATATCTTCATTATTATCAAAACATGTAAGGGCAGTATTTACAAAAGATGGTGAAATTTTAACAAGTTTTGCATATTCAGGATCTGCTGTAGAATGAACAACACGTTCTACAATATCTCGTTCTTCATAACTTAAATTCTTAGTATCTTCATCAATTAATGATTTAATAATTTCTCTACTTTTATTTGCAATATCATAGCCGGGTTTTGTAGAAGCTCCCATATTATATGAGTTCATATAAATTCACATCCTATATTTTTTTTGGAATATAATTTTTTTTTTAATAAAATAAATTAATTATGTATAAATTTACTTTTTTTTCATTTATTTGAATAATTATATATAACATATTATTTTCTTAATAATATATTATTTTAAGCATAAAAAAAGAGAATAAAACAATAATATAATTAAAGTTTACTTAAAAAAAAGGTGGAGGTTAGGAATTATTTTTTACTATCTCCAATTTTATGATCAATTTCTGCACTTTCAAATATCATAAAATCTTCATCAATTCCTAGTTTTTCAAATCTATTTTTAATATCTGGATGATCTTCTAGAAATTCTTCAGCTTTTTCTTTATCATGATCTACAATAGTTCCTGTCTTATTTACTTCATCATTAAGTTCTTTAATTTTTTGATAACTTTCAGAATATGGAGCTTTTCCATGATAATAATTTTCTAGAACTTCATACTCTTTATATAAAGTTTTCCAATGAGTTTTTTCATCTTCCATTCTAGTAATTTCTAAGTTAACATACTCTTTTAATGTTTCATTATGCAGTGATTTATTAAGATCTTTAAGTGTATTAATAGAATTATTCATAGTTTTTATACTTTGATTACAATCATACATTAAAAAAGTATTATTATTCGGAATTATTTTGAATAAATTCAGCTGCTCCTTTATCTGAATTATTTTCAGCATTACTTACATTCTTAATAGTTTCATAAAAGTTATTTTGTTCCATCTGATTTGATAGTGTAGTAGCTGTAAAATATATTACAGGAATAAGTATGAGGATTAATATTATAATTAGAATTTTGAATTTTTTATTCATATATTATCACATCATAGGGGTATTTTTTTTTAATCTTTAAAGTAGTCTTCATCTATCATCTTTATTTCATATTCTTGTATTTTGATTCCTACTTTGTATTTTATCATTAGTTTTATTAGGGTTTTTCCATCTATTAGTCTGATGTTTGCTGTTTTTGCTGTTTCTATTGCTCCTTTTGTAAAGCTTGATGTTGTTATGTATATTCCTGTATCTGCTAATTTGTCATTTAATGCTCCTACGAATTTTTGCATTTCTGGTCTTGATATGTTGTTTTTCCATCTTTTGGATTGGAAGTAGACTGGTTTTATGCTTAGTGGATCTAGGTATATTAGTCCATCTACTCCTCCGTCATTTGATTTTGCTGTTAGTTCTCCTTTAAATGATTTGACTTTGTAGAATTCCATTTTATTTAGCAAGTCTAATGATAGTTTTTCAAAGAAGTATGGGTTGCATGTTTTAACTTTTTCTAAAAGTTTTGCAGGTAGTGATTGGTTGTTTTGTTTGTATGTTTTGTTAAATATTGTTAGTGGATTTTCAGGTTTGGTTTGTGTTTTGAAGTGGGGTTTTTTTGGTGTTGTATCCTGGTTTAGTTGTATGAATCCATTTTCTGTTATTTCATAGTTATCATCTTTATTTTTGATTATGAGTTGTTTTTGTAGCATTTGTTTTAGTATTTTATGTACTTGGTTTTTAAATAGTTCAAATACGGATTTATCATAGTTATCTGGCATTATTATATTTAGTATGTTTTGTGTTATTGTGTTAATGTCTGATGAGTAGTTGTTACTTAGAATTTTAAATATCATTTCACAATACATGTTAAATGTAGCTACATTTGGAATATCTTCATTGATTGTATTGTTGTTATCTTCTATTTTAACTGGTTTTTTTACAGTTTTAATGTCTTGTGTTTGTTTTATTTTTGGTTTTTTACTACTTTGGTGTTCTTTTTTTGATTTTATTATTTTATACAGATTTTTTTCTTTTTTAATTAATCCATCGTTTTGTAGTTTTTCAAATGCATGATATAAACGATTGATGATAGCTGAATTTTTACTTCCATTAATAATTCCAATAAGAACTCCTAGTTGATCTTCTGTAAAATTATACTTCTCATCTACCATAGTTTTTATTATCTGAATTCTTGTTTTACTGCTTGGATGATGATAAAGATAATCTAGAATATCTTTATAGAAGAATTGTTGATTTGGTATTTCATATGCTTTTTTAATTTGTGTGTTGATTTGTTTTGTATATTTTATATCAATATCTCTTATTTTAGAGTTATATGATGGGTCATCTTCATTAATTTGATTTTTTTCATCTTTAATAGAATTTAAAATATCTATAGCCCATGGTGTAATTTGAAATTCATCATTTTCAAGTTCAACAAATCCAGATTTTTGTAGGTATTTAAGAGTTTTTTGAACTTGCATAAGAAGATCTTCATTGGAATATTTTTCAAATAACTTATTTTCTTTAAGTATTATGAAAAGATCATCAGATGTCCAGTTTACAAGTTCAAGTTCACCTAGAACAGGTATTATAAGTTCAATATAGGTTAATGTATTATCAAAGTCAGGTTTCATCCTTCATTCTCCTTTTTGAAGTATTCTTCATCTATCATATCAATGTTATATTCTTGTGTTTTTATTCCTACTTTGTATTCTATCATTAATTCTACAAGTTTTTCTCCATCAATAAGTTTAATATTTGCTGTTTTTGCACTATCACATGCTCCTTTTGTAAAGTTTGATGTTGTTATAAATATTCCTGTATCTGCTGATTTATCATATAATGCTCCTACAAATTTTTGCATTTCAGGTCTTGATATTGAACCTTTCCATCTTTTAGATTGGAAGTATACAGGCTTTATACTTAATGGGTCAAGATAGATTACTCCATCTACTCCTCCATCATTTGACTTAGAGGTTACTTCTCCATGTATTGTTTTAACTTTATAGAAGTCCATTTTTTTAAGAAGATCTAATGATAGTTTTTCAAAAAAGTATGGATCACAATTTTGAACTTTTTTAAGAAGTTTTTTAGGAAGTGTTTTATTTATTTTATTATATGATCTATTAAACACATCTAGTGGATCTGATTTTACTTGTTTTGGTATGTTTATTGGTTCTTCAGGTCTTACTGTTAATTTTTTATCTAATGTTTCTTCAGGATTTTCATCTTTAACTTCTTCTGTTTTTAAATTTTTAATATTACTACTATTAATTAAATTGAGTCCTTTTTGTGTAATTTTATAGTATCCTGTTTTTGGTGCATGTGTTATAAGTTCATCTTGTAGCATATGATAGGTTGTTTTTTCAACTTCTTTTCTAAATAAGTTGATAGTTTCTTGACTTTCATTACCTGGTATCATAAGATTAATTATATTATTTGTAATTATACTTTTTTTATATGGTAATTTGTTACTTAAGATACGTAGAATTAGGTTTAAGTAGATATTAAATGAGTTAAGTTCATTATTTTCAGATAAACTAGGAAGTTTTATATTTTCATCCTTATTTACTATTTTTCTCACATGTTTACCTAGATCTGGTCTTTCTATATTTTCTAATCCTTTTTGTGTTATGTGGAATTTTTTATCACTAGTTTCTTCTATATATTCTGCAACTTTTAAATTTCCAATAGAATGATATGCTCGTGATATTATAGTACTATATTTTTCTCCACCACAAGTACCTAGTAATACTTGCATTTGTTTATCAGTAAAGTTATATTTTTGATTGATAAATTCCTCTGTTAGTTGTTCTCTACCTTTAATAGATTCAGGATTATCACGTATATATTCAAGAATATCTTTATAGAAGAATGGTTGTTTTGGAATATTAAATTCTTCTTTAATTTTATCATTCACACGACTTATATTTCGTTTATTAGCTTTTATTACTTCTTTTTGTTTATCTGTATCATTAAGATTTTTTTTATCAATTTGTATAAGTTCATCTTGAAATGTATCTAGGAAATCTATTGCATCTTCTGTAAGTTGAAGTTGATTATCAATAACTTCAATGTATCCTATTTTTTGAAGATAAAATAATGTATTTTCAACTTCAACTGGAATACTATTTACAGGATAATCTTTAAATGCAGTATCATTTTCTATAAACTTATTAAGTTCATCTGATGTTTTTGAAGAATTCTTAAGTTCTCTTAAAACAGGTATTATAAGTTCAATATAGGTTAATTCATCTTTTTTTCTTTTTAATGTGTTTTTATTTTTCTTTCTATAATTGTCCCAGTATTCTTTAAGATCTGAATTTATCATATCAATGAGATTTTCATCATTAAGATATTCTAGTCCTTTTTGTGTTATGTGGAATTTATGATCATTTGTCTCTTCAACTAGTCCTGTATTTTTAAGGTCAATATGTGCTATAGTTGCTCTTGAATTAACCATGATCTCTTTTATTCCTATTGTTAAAATACCTAGTTGTTCATCTGAGTAATTTTGTGATTTAATAAAATCAACTACTACATTTTTATTTTTTGTAGGAGTATTATATGGATTATTTTTTATAAAACTAAGAAGATCATAATAAAGCATGTTAGTTGATGGAATATCATACTTTTTAACTAGTTCTCGATTTATTTTATTTGTATACCTTTTCTGAGTTTTTATGATTTGTTTATTAAGTTCATCTGGTGTAAGATCTTTTTGTCTGATTTTCTGTATTTTTTTGTTAAGTTCATTTTGATACTCAATACCTTTTTGTGTTATTTTTATTTCATTATTAATAGTAGGAGCTGTATAGTTAAGTTGTGTTATGTAAAATATTGTTTTTCTAATCTTTTTTAAAATTAAATCATCATCATATTTTTTAAATTTATCAATACTTCTAGTTTTTTCAAAAAGAAGATTCTCACCTATTGTATTTTCATTAATAATATTAATTACAGGTATTATAAGATCAAGGTAGGTTATTTCATCTTTAAATATGGTTTTAAATTCATTATTTTTTTTATCATCTATGGTTTGTGTTTTATCAGATTTTGAATTTTTAGATTTTTCATATTCTTCATATTCTTTTTCTACAATATCAGCTAAATTAGGATTATCTATATTTTCAAGTCCTTTATTTGTTATAAAGTATTCTTTTCCTTTCTTAGTTATGTAATTTGTATGGAATAGATAATAAACTGCGAAATCTACTCGTGAATATACAACAATTCCTTTTTTTGCTGTTATAATACTTAATATTTCAGGTGGATAATTACTTAAAATGATGTCTTTTTGCATATTTTTTCTATTTAAGTGATGATTTGGATTTTCTTTAAGATATTCTAATGTAAGTTTATAGAAATCTTGTCTTGTAGGAACATTATAATACTGATTTATTTTTTGAATAATTTTATTTAGTTGTGCATTTTCATTTTTTATGAGTCTTTTTTGTTTTTCTTCATAACGTATGTCTTTTTTCATGATTTTATTTTCTTCATGATAAAGATTTTCAATAAAATTAGAACCTGTAGTTGTTATCTGGTATTGATCATCATTATTTTGGTTAATATATTCCGTTTTTTGAAGATAATCTAATGTATTTTCTAGTTCATCTGTAATTGTTTGTTTATTATATGAACGATATTTATCATTTTTAAGTATTTCTATAAGTTCGTTTTCTGTTTTTGTTTCATTACCTAGAAGTTTTAATGTTGGTAAGAGAAGATCAACATATTTTAACTCATCATTAAATTCAGTTTTCATTTTTTTCTAATCTCCTTTCCTCTAAAATATTTATTTCAGATTTATTATTCAAAATATTCTTCATCAACAACTTCTATTGTTTTTGTTCCTATTTTAAATTCAATCATAAAATTAACAAGTTCTTTTCCATTAATTAATTCAATATTTGCAGATTTTGCTAATTCTTTTGCACCAGTTGAAAAATCAGATGTTGTTATGAAAATACCTGTATTTGCTGATTTTTCATATAAAGCTCCTATAAATTTATGAATTTCAGGTTTTTGAACATTGTTATTCCATCTTTTTGCCTGAAAATATATAGGATTTGTATTAAGACGTCCTAGATATATTATTCCATCAATTCCATTATCATGAGTTTTAGGAGTAAGTTCTCCATGATTGGGAGTAATTCCACTATAATCCATTTTCATTAGTAAATCATATACAATCTTTTCAAAAAATCTTGGATTACATGATTTCACTTTAGATGATAATTTTTCTGAAAGTGATTGACTGCTTTTATTATCTTCTTCCTCTTTAGAATTTAAAAAATTATTTTCCGGTTGATTTATTAATTTTTTATCTTCCTTTTCTATTTTAGTTGAGATGACTGATTTTTTATCTTTATTCTTATCATTAGACTTATTTTTATTTTTATATTCTTTCTCTACAATGTTAATGAGGTCAGGATTATCAATATATTCTAAACCTTTTTGTGTTACATAATATTCTCCATTTTTATCATTTGAAATAAATTTTATATTTTTAAGATAAGCAACAGCAAAGTTTAGTCTAACATATAATGAAATTGTTTTTCCTCTAGTTAAAACACCCATTTCTTCATCAGAATAATTTAATTTTGATAAAATATCTAAATTCATATTTTTTCTATTAAAAGCATGATTTGGATTTTCGTTAAGATAATCTAATATAACTTTATAAAAAAATTGTCTTGAAGGAATATTGTAATAATTATCAATTTTTTTAATTATTTTATTTCTGTAGGTGTTTTCTTTTTTTATAATTGCTTCTTCTATTTCATGTTGAGGTTTATTTCTTTTCAGAATTTTGTTTTTTTCATGATCAAGATCATTCATAAAGATTAATCCATCTTTAGTAATTTGAAATTGATTATTGTTATTATAGCTTACATAATTTGTTTTAGAAATATAAAAAAGAGCATCTGTAGTTTCTTGAACAATACTATTTGGATTATATTTTCTAAATCTCTCATTTTCCTGAAAAATGTTTATTATTTCATTTTCTGTTTTATTTTTATTATCAGAAAGAATTTCTAATGTAGGTAATAGAAGATCAGTATATTTCAGTTCATTTTCAAATTCAACTTTCATTATTTTTAAAACCTCATTATTATTTTTAATCAGTCATTTTTTTTTCTATATATTATTTTTTCATTTTTCTAAGATTATAATTTATGTTTTATAAAATATCTTAGTTTTAGATAAAGTATTATATATTGTAAAAGATAAAAGTTAGAAATTATAAAATTTAATTTATAGAATATAAATAGAATAATAAAACAATTTAATTATAATAAATTTTTTAGAAAAGAGAACATAATTTTTAAGGAAAATTTATTTTTTTTATATAATGATAATATGATAATTTTAAGACGTAATAAGAAGGTAATTGAGGTTTATCCTATTGGATCTCCTAAAGGTGCTTTAAATCATAGACGTGAACCATTGTTTTTTGGCTATTTTAAGTTAGTTGATGTTGATGGTAAGATTAGACCACAACGTTTTATTATACGCCAGGATAATGTTGAAACTTTTAAATCTCCTAAGGAACTTATTAAGATTTTACGTAAACAGAAGATTTTATTAGCAACTAAAGATGAGGAACTTGAAGAGATGTTAAATTCTCTTAATATTGCATATCAGTATGCTAATATTTGTCGTCATTGTACATTTGATGGATATATTACACTCCTTAGGAAGGATGATTCATATAAGTTATATGATGAGTATATCTGTAAAAATTGTGCAGAAAAAGAAATTAAGCGTGTGATGGATTTACGTGGTTATAGTAGTGTGTCTTATCCTCGTTTTAAGAAGCTTCTTGATGAAACTCATAATCTTGAAAAAGTTCTTAGTATGTTTGATCCTAAGTTTAATCCAATTAAGCATGATAAACTTACAATATATGATAAGATACGGGTAAAAAAGAAGAATTATCCAAAAATATCTGTTAAACAACTTAAACTTCCAAATAAATTTAAAAATATATTAAGCAAACGTGTAAAACACTTGCTTCCTGTACAGATACTATCTCTTAATGCAGGATTACTAAGTGGTGAAAATCAGCTTGTTGTATCAGCAACTGCTTCTGGTAAAACATTAGTTGGAGAACTTGCTGGAATTCCTAAAGCAATGAGAAAACAGAAATTCATTTATATCACACCACTAGTTGCACTTGCAAACCAGAAATATCGTGATTTTAAGGCACAGTATTCAAAGCTTGGACTTAAAGTTGCAATAAAGGTAGGGTCAAATCGTGTGAAAGCTAAAGGTGAATTAACTCTTAAAAATAAGTCAGTAAAAGATGCTGATATTATTGTTGCAACATATGAAGGACTTGACTTTATGCTAAGAGCAGGTCATTCAAATCAACTTAAAAATCTTGGATGTGTTGTAATTGATGAAATTCACATGCTTGATGCAGAAGAAAGAGGTCCAAGACTTAATGGACTTGTTCAACGTCTTATTTCAATGTTTCCAAAAGCACAGCTTATAGGTCTTTCAGCTACTATTAAAAATCCAAAACAAATAGCTAGTGATTTTAATATGAATCTAGTTGAATATAAAGAAAGACCAGTACCACTAGAACGTCATCTTATATTTGCAAAATCTGAGTATGAAAAACGTAACTTACTTGCAGAACTTGCTAAAAAAGAATATGATAGAAAATCATCTAAAGGGTTTAGAGGACAAACTATTATATTTACAAATTCCCGTCGTAAAACACACCAGATAGCACAAAGTGTAGAAAAAAAGGGAATAACTACAGCAGCATATCATGCAGGTTTATCATATGCAAAGAAAGTAAAAATAGAAAAAGACTTTGCAGCTCAGAAGATATCAACAGTTGTAACAACAGCAGCACTAGCAGCTGGTGTGGATTTCCCAGCATCACAGGTATTATTTGAAACACTACGTATGGGTAATGATTGGCTTACAAATAATGAATTTTCACAGATGATAGGACGTGCAGGACGACCAACATATCATGATATAGGACGAGTATACCTGATACCAGAACTTAACAAGGAATTTGATGGGGTATCTGAAGAACGTATTGCAATTGATTTGCTTGATAGTGATGTTGATAATATTAATGTTGAATATACAGAAGATGATCTTTATGAACAAGTACTTGCTGATATTTCAGCTATGCAGAATATAAGTGTTGATGATCTTAAAAAACGTTATACTAACATTGAAGCTCCAATACTATTTGATGAAGTGATGGATAAATTAGTAGATGTTAAATTAATACAACATTCAAAAAATGATAAACAACTTTATCATCCCACACGTTATGGTAGAGCAGTTTCAATGTCATTTCTTAAGATATATAAGGCTGAATATATTAGAACTCATCTTAAGCAACATCCACTTATTACAGTTGAAAATATTGAACCTTTTGAAAGTGCATATCTAGCTAACAGGATAATTAATAGACTTTCAAGTATTCTTAAAACTAATGTAAGTTCAAGGCTTTTTGCTGATTCAACTCGTGATATTATTACAACAGGTGAGGTTATTGCAAAACTTGACCCACAATATGCTGATAAACTCATCACATTACAGATGGATTTCTTATCTTGTAGTTGTAAAGAAAAACCTTTCTGTAACTGTTTTGAGGTAAATATATCTGATAAGATAATACATCAACGTCTTAATGGGTGGAGTCCTGATCGTATAAGTAAGTATTTTATGACAAACTATGATATTCACATCTATCCTGGTGATATTTTCACATGGCTTGATCAAGTAATTCGTACACTTGATGCAATATCACGTATTGCTTTAGCATTTAATAATAAGAAAACTAGTAATTTTACAAAAAGTTTAATTAAAAAAATAGAACGAGGAAAATAAATAAAAAAAAAGTAGAGTAATAAAAAAAATGGGCTAATTAACTTTAATTTTAAATTAGTCTTTTTATTACATCTATTATATCTTCTTGTGCTTTATTTAGAAGATTAAGTCCGAGTTCTTCATCTATCATGATGCCCTCAGCTTCCACAATTTGTGCTTCTTCATCTATTAAGGGCTCATTTTCACGTGCTTCTTTTAATCCTACCATTCCCACTTCTGGATTTAGATCAAAATTAGTATGTTCTTCTATCATTGTATCATCAATTATTCCAAGAACTTTTCCCATTGATAATTCACCAGTACATGCATGTGGTCCTTCATTTTCAATGATTGAATTGTTAAATATTATTTGAAGTTGTGTTTCATCTGCAATATATTTGAGACTATCTATTATTTGATTGTTTCCACCATGTCCATTTACGATTATTACTGTTTTTATATCTAGCATGTCGCGTATATTTTTTAGTTGTGGTATTATCTGATCATCTATAAGTTCATCTTTATCTAGGTGAATTCCATGTTTTACATAGTCATATTCTGTTGCTCCATAGAATATTCCTAGAAATGTTGCACCTGTTTTTATTGATACATTTAATGCTACAGTTGCTGCTATTTTTGAGTCTGTATCTATTGGTAATGCTGTTCCATGGTTTTCTCTGTGTGATCCTAGTGCTATTATTCCTATTTTATGGACTTCTTGGGATATTACATTTCCTGAGTTATATTTTAGTTTTATATTGTTTTTGTTTTTCATAGTTTAATAAACACACTCCTATATTTCTAGTGTCCAGATTGGATCTCCTACATAATGGAGGTTTTTTATAGCTTTTCCTTTGTTGTTTTCTACCATTTCAGGTCCTGTAATTAGTGCTGTTCCTATTGCTAGTGGTTTATGGTGTTGTTCATCGACTATTACTACTGTGTCACCTTCTGTAATTGTGTCTTGTGCATCTACTATTCCTGGTGACATGATGTCTGCTCCTTTTATTACAAAGTTTATTGCTCCCATATCAACTACTACTTCATTTTCGATTGTCTTTTGATTTAGTATTGCTTTTAGTGTTGGGATTATTTTATCTTCTGTTTGCATTAGTAGTGGTTCACCATCTATTAGGTAGATGTCTGGCATGTCTTCTACTTTTATATATTCTACTTGTGATTTTTTTGGTATTATGTTTTCATATATTCCAAGTTGATTTTTAATTTCTTTTATTTTTTTATTTTTTAGAAAGTTTCTTTTTTTAGTTTTCATTATTATCTCACGCACTTATTTGTAAATTTTTTTTTCTTTTGATAATTATTTTTTTTATAGTTTTTATAGTATAAAAGTTTATTATGTTATTTATATATAAATAGTAGTATAATACATTAAATCATTATTTTATGTTTTTTGGATTTTTATATGCATGCAATAAAAAAAATAGTAATATTTTTATATTATAAAGTATTAAATAGATACATTTAAATATAATTCAAAACATATAATAGATATATATTATTGATAAGGTGATTAATAGTGAACGACCAAAAAAATAGTAACAATACATCTAGACCTCTAGATGCGTTAGGACAAGCTTTAAATTCACAAGTTCTTATCAACCTTAAAGGTGGAAAAGAATTCAGAGGAGTTTTACAAAGCTTTGATATGCACATGAATTTAGTAATAAACGACGCAGAAGAACTAAAAGATGGAGAATCCGAACGCCGATTAGGTGTTGTTTTAGTTCGTGGAGATAACATAGTCTACATATCACCAGGATAATTAGTTAAAGGACATTTCTTTAGAATTAATCGTCCTTATTAAAAAAGAACTTTCTTATTTATTATTTTTATTAACATAAATAAGATTTATTTGGAGATATAAACGATCGTATATCTAAGGAATAAGATTTTAGTCTTATTCTCTTTTTTTATACCTTTTTTTAATTAAAAAGGTTTTATTTATAATAATTATTTATTTTTATTAATTATATTGGAGGAGATACTGTGAAAGGAACACCATCATTTGGGAAACGTAATAAAATCAATCACGTAAGATGTAGAAGATGTGGTAGAAACGCATACAATGCAACTAAAAAGTTCTGTGCTTCATGTGGTTTTGGAAGATCCAAAAGACTAAGAAGATACAGTTGGCAAAATAAAAAACCTACAACACGTCAAAGATTAAAATAGATAAGATGAAATAATTCTTATCTTTTAAACCATTTTTTTTAAAGTAGTATCAAAAGGTCTTATAATTATTACTTTTATTTTATAAATACTAAAAATTTCTTTTTTTTAAAAATATTTAATTTTCATAAAAAAATAACACTAATTTTTCTATTAATATTATTATTATTAAATAAAATAAGTACTTCTCTTTTTTTTAGATTTAACTACTATTTTTTTATATAAAATAATTTTTTGAATAATTTTTATAATAAATAGAAAAATAGGTATATTACTTTAAACAAATTATATAAATAGATTATAAAATAATGAATAAAAAGAATAATGGGATATTAAGTTAATATAAAAATTTTTACACAAAAAAATAAATGACGCGAAAAAAAGTATAAAATTACATAATAAAAAAAAATAAGTATAAAAAAAGTAGAATATCCCCCCTCAAAAGAGATAAAAAAATATAAAAGGAATTCTTTTTATAAAAAAAACTTTTTTAACAAAAAAAATAACAGTAGGTGTTGTAATGGCAAAAGTAAAAATAATCGAAACAGCCTTACGTGATGCTCACCAATCATTAATCGCAACAAGAATGAGAACAGAAGATATGGTGCCAATCCTTCAAGATATGGATAAAGTAGGCTATTTTTCACTAGAAGCATGGGGAGGAGCAACCTTTGATACATGTATCAGATTCCTAAATGAAGATCCATGGGAAAGACTCAGAGTATTTAAAGAAAACCTAAAAAACACTCCAATACAAATGCTACTAAGAGGACAAAACCTAGTAGGATACAAACACTACGCAGATGATGTAGTAGAAGAATTTGTAGCAAAATCATATGAAAATGGAGTAGATATCTTTAGAATATTTGATGCACTAAATGATATTAGAAACATGCAAACAGCAATAAAAACAGCAAAAGATGTAGGTGGATATGTACAAGGAACAATAAGCTACACAATAAGCCCAGTACATACAATAGATACATATGTAGAATTTGCAAAACAACTAGAAGAATTAGATTGTGATGCAATAACAATAAAAGATATGGCAGGACTTATAACACCATCAATGGCACGTGATCTAATCACAGCACTAAAAGATGAAGTAAGTCTTGATGTAAACTTACACAGTCACTGTACTAGTGGAATGACACTCATGAGCTATGAAGCAGCAATAGAAGCTGGAGTAGACATGCTTGATACTGCAATATCACCATTTTCAGGTGGAACATCACAACCACCAACAGAAAGTGTAGTAGCAGCACTACAAGGAACAAAATATGACACAGGAATAAATCTTGAAAGTTTAACACCTGTAAAAGAATACTTTGTAGAACTAGATGAAAAATACAAAGCATTACTTGATCCACTATCATCAAAAGTAGATGCAGATGTACTACTCTATCAAGTACCTGGTGGAATGCTATCAAATCTTGTATCACAACTAAAACAACAAGATGCTATAGATAAATATGATGATGTACTAGATGAAATACCAAAAGTACGAGAAGACCTTGGATACCCACCACTTGTAACACCAACAAGTCAAATTGTAGGAGTACAAGCTGTAATGAATGTACTAACAGGTGAAAGATACTCAAACATCACAAAAGAAGTAAAAGATTATCTACGTGGATTATACGGAAAACCACCAGCACCAATAAACCAAGACTTATATAAAAAAGCAAATGGTGATGAAGAACCTGTAACAGGAAGACCAGCAGACTTACTTGAACCTGAACTTCCAGAAGCACGTAAAAAACTTGAAGATGAAAAACTAATGAATAAAGAAGAAGATCTTCTAACATACGTACTTTATCCAACAGTAGCAGAAAAATTCCTAAAAGGTGAAGCTGTAGCTGAAGAAATACCAGAACCAAACAAAATAGAATATGCACCAACATCCATACCAACATCATATGATGTAGAAGTAGATGGAGAAACATTTAATGTAAAAGTACTTCCAACAGGATACATGGAAATGGAACCAGCATCTGAGAAAATCAAAGGATCAGTTGAAGGTGGACTTCAAGCAGCAATGCAAGGAATGATTGTAAAACTCAAAGTAAACAAAGGAGATAAAGTAGAAATCGGAGATACAGTAGCAGTACTAGAAGCTATGAAAATGGAAAATGATGTAAAATCCGATAAAGCAGGAGAAGTAACAGATATCTTCATATCAGAAGGAGATACAGTAGAAAAAGATGAAGTACTTATGGTAATAAAATAAATTACTTCATAAAATTAAATACTCTCCTTTTTAACCACCTAAACTCTTTTTTTTCTTATAATATTAAATAAAAAAACATATATCTGAAAAATGTATTACAGTATTACATTATGATGTATTACAGTATTACAAATATGTGATCTTACATTTTTTAACATCAATGCTAATTTTTATCATAATTTTAACAATTTCATATTGGAAATTTGTATTTACTGTGTTATCTAATAATAATAATTATTTATTTATATAATAATAAAAAACATATATCTAAGAAATGTATTACAGTATTACATTATGATGTATTACAGTATTACAAATCCTCATTGCTCATAATTTATTATCTAAAAAAATGTGTTATGGTGTCATAAAAATATATAACTTCATATTTTTCAACATTTAACAATACTAGTTTTTTATCATTTTTAGCAGATATTTTAATTATTTAAAAAAAAGAGGTAAGATTTTAAAAATTTATATAATAATAAAAAAAATAAAATAAAATGAAATAAACTATATTATTCTACATATGTCATAATTTGACACATATTTTTTTTCAACATACTATTTTTTAATCATATAATATAGCAGATACATTATTCATATAACGTGGTAATGTGCCTGGTTTAATAAGAATTAACTCAATATCAAATAAGTCATCTAAAATTAATTCTGAATCAAAGCCTAGTGCTGAGAGTGAATATCGTCTATGTTCGGGATGAAGACATTTATCAAACTTATTTTTACAATCAACTTGTGTTTTAAATTCATTTTTAAAATCTTCTTTACAGTATGTACATGGTCCTGTAATACTTTCAGATCGTAAATAGTTTTTTTCTTCATCTAGTAGTTTTTGTTTAATATTGCTTTTTTCTTTCATAAATGTATCATTAATGATACTATTAAGTTCATCTTGTGAATATTTCTTATTATAAACATCTTTTGTAAAGTCAAGTTTTGTTATTATAATATCCACATTATCAAAACTTGTTATATATTCTTGAATGTTGATATCTAGAGGTGAACAGGAGTAGTTCTGGTTGTAGTTAAAACATTCACGACAAAATCCTTGTGTTTTTTCATAGTTATTATATTTATCATAAAATTCATCTGTACTAAGGGTTTTACGTAGGGTTGTTAGAGTGTATGGTTTCATTTTTTTATGCATCCTTTTTTTTTAATTCAATTTTTAGTTTTAACGTATAAAAATTATAAGAAAGGGGTGATGATTTAAAAAAGTGGGGAGAGTGGTTATATTAGTTTTCATATTCTGTTGGATCTTCAATTTTTAGTTTTTCAAATGCTCGTCTTCGTCTTTTACATGATTCACATACTCCACAATGTAATTCACTTCCAGTGTAGCATGAGTAACTATCTTCAATTGGTGCATTATACTCAATTCCAGTTCTTACGATATCATCTTTATCAAGGTTAATTAATGGTGCTTTTATTTGTATAGAGTCAAAAGATCCATATTCTATTGTTTTATTAAATGCATCAAGGTATTCTTTTGAGTTATCAGGGAATGTTATTGCTTCTTCATAATCCCATCCTACAATTATAATCTTTGCACCCATAGCTTCTGCATATGCTAATGCTATTGAGCAAAATACTGTGTTTCGTGCTGGAACCCATACTGATTTTGCAGTTTGTTGTGCAACTTCTATGTTATCTAGATCTTCATCTGTTGGTGTTGGTATTTCATCATCTGTTGTTAGTGATGAGTTACTTATTTCTTTAAGCCATGGTAGATCTATTATGATATGTTCCATTTCTAGTTTTTCACATACCTTTTTTGCTGCTTTAACTTCACGATCGAAGCTTTGTTGTCCATAGTTAAATGTTATAGCTGTAATATCATATTTATCACTATATATGGATGTTGCTACTGTACAATCTAGTCCTCCTGAGAGTACTGATATTGCTTTAGGTTTTGACATTTATTCTTCTCCTTCATATTGTTTTATTGCCAGGGTTGTTAGTTGTTGTATTGTAAGATTTGTGATTTTTGATATTTTTTTAATATCTTCATATTCAGGTGTACATTTTATTATTTTATCATCTGTATATCCTATCTTGAAATTTACAGGATATGTTTTATCTTCTATTGTGATTTTACTTTCTACATTTTTTCGTGTTATTGCTGAGCGGTGTAGTGTTGGTATTATTCGTACACCCAGTGTTCCTGTATGTTTAATTAAAACATCACATAAGTGTTCTGCATCCTTATTTTTACAAATTATTTTAATTATATGTCCTGGTCTGTTTTTTTTCATGATTGTTGGTGTTATACTTATATCTCGTGCACCTTCACTTAGCATTGTATCAAATAAGCTTCCAAGAACTTCACCTGTTAGTGTATCAACATTTGTTTCAAGTACTGTGATTGTATCTTTTGGTGTCATACTAGTAGCATGTATTAATCTTAGTGCATTTAGTATTTTAAGATCTTTAGCTCCTGCTCCATATCCAATCTTCATATCTACTATTGTAGGTGTGGATTCTATGTATTCATCTGTTATATTAACAAGTATTGCTGAACCTGTTGGTGTTGCAAGTTCACATTCAGCTTCACCTGTATGTACTGGTGTGTGTGAGAGTATATTTGCTACTGCTGGTGCTGGTACTGGTAGTATTCCATGTTGTGTATTTACAGATCCATATCCTGTTGCAACAGGTAATGAGTATATTTTTTCATCATCAAGTTTAAGATCATAATAAGCATATGCTGATCCTATCACATCACATACAGCATCTGCATTTCCTACTTCATGAAAATGTATTTTATCAATACTCATGTTATGTGCCTTACATTCTGCATCAGCTATTGTTTTAAATATTTTCTTTGTAAGTTGTATTGTTTTATGTATCTTTTCATTCTCCGGGTAATGTTTTTGTGTGATCATATCAAGATTTTCTATAATATCATGATAATGACGTGCTTTATTGTTATCTTCAGCTTTGATCTGTGCATATGTTGTCATTATTCCTGCTTTTAGTTTTTTTTCTATTTTAACATCAATTTTTCCAAAGTATTCACCATAGGTTTTAATTACTTCAACTATTTTTTCCTGGTTTGCTCCAAGATCTATGAATGCTCCTATGAACATGTTTCCTGCTACTCCTGAAACTTGTGGATCTATGATTAATACCATTATCTATTCTCCTCCTAATAAAGTAATTTATTTTTTTTTAGTTATTTTAGCATGAGTAAGTTAATCTTTTTTTTATAAATATGATTTTTGAAAATTATATTTTATATATATGCTATTATGTAATTTTTAAAGTTTTCTTAATAAAATAAGACTATTTTTAAAGCAAATTTCCATATAAAATGAAATATTAGTTAAAATACTTTTATGATACAACAAATAAATCTATTAATTACATGTTTGTTAAAAAAAATAGTTGGAGGTGAGTTAAGAATATAATTATGAAAATTGACATTGAAGGAATATCTACATCAAAAATAGATAATGGAATAAAAATAGAATCAGATGAAGATATGTATATTCTTGGAAATATACATGGATATGATTTTCAAAATAAAAAATCATTTAACAACCACTATTCAAACAATCCAGAACTTAAACGTGTAGTAATCCAAAGACATGGAATATCAGTAATTTCATCAATTGAGAAATTTAAAGATAAATTCTTTACAAACATATCAGTACTTATTGATGAAAAACTTGATAATATAACAATGCTATTCATATATAATACAATACATCAGACAATATCAACTACACTCTGGAAAAACAATGCAATAGCAAAAGATAAGCTAGATAATGAACTAGGAAACTTCTATAATGTAGTGTACATAGCATGCAGGGGAAAATCAGAAAAATACCTACCATATGATATATCACTATTTTATGAAGTTAAAGAAATATTAGATGAAGCACTAAATGAATCACTACAAAATCTAAACTATCCTATAAAGATCATACAAACACTCGAAGATCATCATATAACACTAGATATGATAGATAAATTAGCTCTAAAATTTGATAAAAACATAGACATACAACAATTTAACAATATACTTCTAGAACTACTTAAAAATCCTGACATAATAGCATATCTTAACATGAGCTTACATCTAAAAGATGACATAAAAAATAATACAATATCTGAACTACAAACACAAAAGCCAGACTATAAAAAAATAATAACAAAACCAATAGCAAACATAACAAAAGACACAACAAACACACTCAACTTAATATATCAAAAACTACCACACATAACAATTGATGATAATATAATAATAGGCTTAATCACAGCAACAATAACAAATATGACTAATAAAACATAATAAATTATGGAGGTGAAATATAACATGGCAAAGGCAAAGTATAGAAAAAATGCAATAATTAAACCATCAATAAATGGAATACTTGGAATAATAGGATTTTCAACAAGAATACCAATAAAAAGATTTGTAACACTCGAAGAGATGCAAGGAAATGTATTCATCTGGCCATATGTAGGACTACTAATTGGAGTAATTGGAGCTATCATAGCATACATTGTATATGATCTACTTAGTTTACCATTAATATTATCTGCAGCAATAGTTTATTCATTTTTAATATGGTTTACAGGATTTAATCATATTGATGGTGTAATGGACTTAGGTGATGGTCTCATGGTACATGGAGATCACCAGAAACGATTAAATGTAATGCGAGATTCAATGGTGGGAACAGGTGGAATTGCAACATTTTTTATTGTAGCAATTATCACAATAGCAGCACTAGCATCAGTACCTGTAAATGAAATAATTCAAACTGTAATTCTTATGGAATTATGTGCAAAAACAGGAATGATAACAACCATGGAATTTGGATCAACAGATGATACTGGAATTGCACGAGACATAAAAAAAGGTATTGATTATAAAGTATTATCAATAAACATTATAATAGCATTCATAATTGCATATCTACTACTAGGAGAGATAGGAGTAATATCATTACTTGCAACAGTAATATTTGCACTATATCTTGCAATGGTAGCTGAGAAAAACTTCGGTTGTGTAACAGGAGATATGCTAGGAGCATCAAATGAAATAGGACGAGCTGTAGCACTAATATTTGTAGTACTAAACATGAGCATAGCAATCCTATAATGAATTTTGATGATTTATTTTTTTTGAGGTATAAGATATAATGATAACAGTATTAAGATTAGATCATAGATTAGGAAGAGACACAAGAATAACAACACATGTATGTCTAACATCACGAGCATTTGGAGCAGACAAAGTAATACTCAGTGGAGAACGAGATAGACACATCATAGAATCAGTAGAAAGCGTAGTAGACAACTGGGGAGGAGACTTCCAAGTAGAATATGATCCAAAAGCAATTAAAGTAATAAAAGACCATAAAAAACAAGGATATGAAATAATCCACCTAACAATGTATGGAAAACATGTGGAAGATGTAATACCAGAAATAAGAGATAATGGTAAAGATAAACTAATCATCGTAGGAGGATCACGAGTACCAACAGAAGTCTATGAACTAGCAGACTGGAATCTAAGTGTAACAAACCAACCTCACTCAGAAGTAGCAGCACTTGCAATATGCCTACACTACGCAATGAATGGTGAAGAACTAAATGTAACATATCCTGATGGAAAAATGCAAGTAATACCAAATAATGAGCATAAACAGGTAATAAAAAACGAATAAAAAAAACTATTATACTCACCACCACTACTTTCTCTTTTTAAAAAAAATACTAATTTTATAAAAACTTAGAAAAAATAGCTAATTTTTTTTTAATGAAATAGGTTAAAAAATAGGAAAATTAAAATGGGGGTTAAAAGAAGTGGTTATATGTTTATCCTTCTCCAATTTCTTTAAGAGTTCGAATAACTTCTTTTCTTGAAGTTCCTTTTGGGAATTGTCCTTCAAAAGCAGTTCTACCATTACTATCATACCATCCACCATATTCATTATCATACCAAAGTCCACCAGAGGATGATTTAGATGATTTTACTGAAGATTTTGATGATGATTTGGATGATTTTGTTGTTTGTGCTGATGATGATTTACTATTTGTTGTATCTTCTTTTACTGTTTCATTTGTATCATTACTTGTTTTTACTTCTAGTGGTTCTACTTTTAGAGTTTGTAGTATGTGTATTAGTGTGTTTTCATTTGGTGTGGTTATTAGTACGTTTCGTCCTGAGTAGTTTCCATAGTAACTACATAGTCCACTTTGTGATTTGTTATAGGTTACATTTGCTTTTGTTAGGCTTGTTATATTAGTTTGTGCTGTGTTTTTTACTTTATCAAAGCTTGTGGTTTCATTTGTATTGTTTGTTTCATATTCATCATATACTATTATTTTAAGATTATCTTTTGTATTATCATATATCTGGTAATCACTGCTATTTGTTATGTTAACATTACTTTCTGGAACTTCACATTTAAGTCCATTCATTGTAATGTTTTGATAGTTTTCATAGGATGTGTATGAATATATTCCTGCTATAAGTGCAATGATTATGAGTATTATGATAATAATTTTACTTCGATTACGCATCTTTTTTTCAAAACTCCCTTTTTTTTGTTATTATCAATGATATTGTTGTTATAATATTTAATTTTTAAAATATAAACTTTTTTAGGGGTACGTTTTAATTATTACCTTTTTATGAACCTTAAAATTAGTAAATATGACTTAAATAGGTATGAATTTAGTTAAAAAAATTAGAATATTTTCGAAAAAAAGATATGATTTAGATATAAAATAAAAAAAAGATATTTGAAAGAAGGAATTTGTATTCTATCTTTCAAGTTTTCCTTCGATGAATTCATCTACTTTATCATGTGCAATATCATCAGGATATTGGATTGGTGGATGTTTCATTACATATGAGGATATTGATGTGAGTGCTCCGCTAATTCCACGATCTAATGCTAGTTTACAACATCTAATTGCATCTATTACACAACCTGCACTATTTGGGCTATCTTCTACACTTAGTCTTAGTTCAATGTTCATTGGTACATCACCAAAGGTTCTTCCTTCCATTCTTAGGAAGCATAGTTTATTATCTTTTTGCCATGGTACATAGTCACTAGGACCTATGTGTATGTCATCATCATCAAGTCTTTGTGCAAGTACTGATTGTACAGCTTCTGTTTTTGATTCACGTTTTGATGCTAAACGATCATGATTAAGCATGTTTAAGAAATCTGTATTTCCACCAGTGTTAAGTTGGTATGTTCTATCAAGTTTTACTCCACGGTCTGCAAATAGGCTTGCAAGTGTTCTGTGTGTAATTGTTGCACCAATTTGTGCTTTAATATCATCACCAACACATGGTATTCCAGCATCTCTAAATTTTGCTTCATATTCAGGATCACTTACAATAAATATTGGTACACAGTTAATAAATGCAATTCCAGCTTCAAGTGCACAGTCTGCATAGAATTTTCCTGCTTCATCAGATCCTACAGGTAGATAGTTTACAAGCATTTCTGCTCCACTTTCTTTTAATACTTTTACAATTTCATCTTTACCATTTTCAGGTTCTTCTGATATTATAAAGGTTGAATCATCTTTGTACTCTTTCATATGTGGTGCTACACCATCAAGTACTTTTCCCATTGTAACTGTTACATTTGTTTTATCCATATCAGGGTAGAATATTGTTGTACAGTTTGGTTTTGCATAGATTGCTTCACTTACATCTTTTCCTACTTTTCTAGCATCAATATCAAATGCTGCCACTACTTCAATGTCTGATGGTTTATAGCCATCAATTGACCAATGCATTAATCCATCTACGTCTTCTTCTGTTTTATCTGCATAATAGTTTATTCCCTGAATTAATGAACTAGCACAGTTACCTAGTCCTACTACTGCTATTTTGATTTTGTCCATTTCGACACCTTTTGTGTTTTTTTTAATTAAAAATATAAGTATTTTTTAATTTTTAAATATTATTTGATTTTTCTATTATTATTTTATTAATTTAATTTATATTAAAACTATTTATAAATTTATTTTTCAATAAAAAAATATTTCTTTTCATCTATTTTGTTGCTTTTGCTAGTTTTGCACTTATATCATCAGCATAATGTAATGCTATGGCTTCAGGAATTTTAGGATCTACAGTTGAACCCCATCCTAGAGATTTTTCTCCATGATGTGATAGTATCATATGTATTAATTGTACTTTAAGTTTATCATCAATATCAAGATTACTTAGTTTACTTTCTAGCATATTAGCACCAATATAAAGATGATCAAGCATTTGTCCTTCATAATTTATGTCAATAATATTTGTATCATATGAGTATGTTTTTATTTTTCCAATATCATGAAGTAATGCTCCTGTAACTAGAAGTTGTCGGTCAAGTTCTGGGTAAATATCAGATAAAGCATTACATATTTTTACAACTTCATTTGTATGTATAAGTAGTCCACCTAGGTAGTTGTGATGATGAATTTTTGCTGCTGGTGCTTGTATAAACTTATCATAAAATTCAGGATCTTTAAAGAATGCATCAAGTACTATAGTTAGTTGTGTATCTTCAACTGAATCAAGAGTATCTTGTAGATATTTCAGGTTTTTTTCATAGTTTTCAGCCTTTTGTATGAAGTCATTTTCATCATATTTTCTTGATGGAAATATTGTATCTATTAGTATGTTAAAATTTCCTGATTCTGGTGGATATTCCTGGATTTTTCCTTTTATTGTAATAACCTGGTTTATCTGGTATTTTTCATATATTTTTCGTGGTCTTCCATCAAACATCCGAGCTTTTATATTTCCAGTTTTATCTTGTATTGTAAGTTCTAGGTATGGTTTGTTTGTTTTTGTTTTTCTGATTTGTTTTTCAATTAATAGAAATTGGCTGGTAATTTCCCTATCTTCATTAAAGTTTTTTATAAAATCGTTTTCTTTTTTCAATTTTTCACATCATCCTCAAATATTTTTTTGATTGTATTGTTTAATAGTTTTCTTTTTTCTATTATTTTATCCTTTTTTTTATATGGTAGGTTCCATGTTTTTAATGAAGATTATTATAAGTATTATGATAAGTGGGAAAAATATAAGATATAATAGTACTACTAGTTCTCCTTGTATTATAGGACCCATTACTGTTGTTGCTGCAATTATCATGATAAATAGTATTATAGGTATTAATACAGCTATAAACATGTACATGAGCATTACAGAGTTTAGTTTTTCTGAGTATTCTTTATACTTAATTTTCATGTTACGTGTATGTTCATTTGCTATTGTATTTAGAATATCAGCAAGATTTCCTCCATTTGTAAGTGTTCGTGTTATCTGATTTATTACGTTGTCAAATATCTGGGAATTAACACGTTTTGATAGGTTGTTAAATGCATCAATGTAGTTTGTTGAGTATTGTATTTCATTAAGTGTTATTTTAAATTCTTCAGATAATTCACCATAATTACTTTCAACTATGCTTTGGAGTGCATCAAAGAGTCCTATTCCTGCTTTTAGTTGTGTTGACATTTCACGTAGTGCAAATGGTAGTACTTTTAGTATGTTTTTTTGTCTTTTTTGCTGTTTTATTTCTGGCATCTTATATTTAACAAAGATTAAAAGTGCTATGATGATAAGTATTTCTATGCCTATTTGTGGTTGTATTATAAGTAATATTAATGGTATTATAAGTAGTGGTAGTAAGATTTTTCTTATATTTATTTTATTTTCATGTGTTTTTATTAGCTCATCTGTTATTTTATTATCAACTGAAGGTATTTCTTTTTTATTTAAAGTAATGGTGGTCTTTTTGTGTTTTAGTGTTATTTTTCCGATTTTTATTAATAATTGTTTCATAATATAACTTTTTTTTATCTGTAGTAGTATTGATCGATGTATTGTTGTACTTTTTTGATGTTATGATTTTTGTTGGTGTATTGTTTTAGGTAGTTTTGTCTTTTTATAAGTTCTTCATTTATTTGTTGTTTTGTCATGTTTTTATGTTGAGCTATTATATTTAGTGTATTTGTATTGATTGCCACATATTCTATTGTATCTTTTTGTGGGTTGTATTGGTATATTTTATTTAGTTGTATTTTGTTATTTTCCATTCCTACAACTTCTGCTACTTCTGTTATTCTTCTTATTGTTCCAAGATGTGGATTGTATAATCTTTTTTGCATTATGATGAAGTTTATTGAGTTTATCATTATGTTTGGTACATTCATTGGTGGATTTGTTAGGCGTGTTATGGTTTCATGTGTTGAGTTTGCATGAAGTGTTCCCATTCCACTGTGTCCTGTGTTAAGTGCACTAAAGAGTGTTATTGCTTCTTTTGATCTTACTTCTCCTACTATTATTCTATCTGGGCGTTGTCTAAGTGAGTTTTTTAGAAGCAGATCCATTGTTATTTCTCCTTTATTTTCTATATTAGGTGGTCTTGTCTCGGTTCGTATTATGTGTTTGTGTGGTATTTGCATCTCTAGTGTATCTTCAATTGATATTATTCTTTCATATGGTGGGATGAATTGTGTTAGTGTATTTAGTGTTGTTGTTTTTCCAGATCCAGTTCCTCCAGCAATTATGATGTTTGATGGATTTACTCCACATCCTTCAATTACAAGCCATAGAAATGCTGCTAGTTCATATGTTAGTGTTTTATTTTCTATTAGATCGATTATTGTTAGTGGATCTTTTTTGAATTTTCGTATTGTGAGTGTTGGTCCATCTGCACTTATGGGTGGTATTGTTGCATTTATACGACTTCCGTCATCTAATCTTGCATCAAGTAGTGGTGTTTGTTTGTCTATTTTTCTTTGTGTGTTGTTTGCTATTTTATCTATTATTTGTCGTATTTCTGTGTTTTTTAGTGTTATGTCTGTTATCATCATACCTATTGTTCTATGATATACATAGATTGGCTTGTTATCTCCTATTATCATGATTTCTTCGAGTTCATCATCATTTAGAAGTGGGTCTATTTTTCCGTATTGATTTATGTCTGATATTAGTTTTTGTATTATTTTGGTATTTTTTGTGTTTTCTTGGATTTTTTGTTTTAGTGTGGTTTGTGTATTGTCTGTGATGTTTTGTTGTATTATTTTTTGTTTGATTTGTTGGTATTGTTGTATTTCATTTTCTGTTAGTTTTTCTATTTTTTGGGTTTTATATTGTGGTATTTGTTTCATAATGTGTTTTTTTATAATATATTATTTATTACTTTAAATTATAAAAGTATTACTTTTTATTTTGTTATATAACTATCTAAAAACAAATATAAAAAACATGAAATGCCAATGTGATGAAAACTGTATAGAAAATTTAGATGAACTACTAAAAACAATAGATGAAAAATACACACCATGTAAAGAATGTAGCAAGAAAACATTTAAAAAAGCAATGCCACTACGAAAACAGATAAAACTTGAAAAATTAACCACACAATATGAAAGATGTCCAACATGTAACAAAAGACACATTGATGTTGTAATGGCACATGTTCTTAAAATAATGATAGAAAATGAACAAATCATAAAAACAGCATCAATAAGAAAAGCAGCAATGCCACTAATAACACCAGCAATAGAACTAACACAACCACCATATTTACCAGAGAGAAGTCTTGTAATAATAACACCACAAATAGATCTAAAAACTTCACAACAAATATATGAACAAGTTCCTGAAATAAAAGCAGTTATAAAAGGAGATATAAATCAAACACTTGGAATAAAAGATGAAAATACACAAAAACACAACTACCAACTAATGAGTGGCTGTCCAATACGCTGTGACATACAAAAAACAGATAAAGGATATATTCCAATTTATAAAGATCAAAGTAAACTACACATAGAATATGCAAAATCAAACAACGAAAAAATAGAACAAATATCACAAATACTCACAAATTATGAAAATCCAAAGATAATAGATGCAATGTGTGGACCTGGAACACTTGGAATATATGCACTAAAAAATAATGCACAAAAAGTACTATTTAATGACATAAACTCAGATTCAACAAATACAACACAGATAAATCTTAAAATAAATAACATCACAGATAACTATGAAATTATGAATGAAAACATATTAGATCTTCCAAATTTAGTTGATGAAAAATATGACATTGGCTTTATTGATGCATTTCCAGGAATTGATGTTGATAAATATGTAAATTGTCTTAAAAAAATATGTAATGAAGTTATAATAATCTAGATAACTCCAAGATATGTTAAAATAGATGGAATAATTAGTACTCCCATCAGTAAACTTTTATTTAAACCAAGCACATTTACCATAATTCCAAGTGCAATACTAACAACATAACAAATACCAACATACCATACACATCCACCCACATAAAAAGTATAACAAAATATGAAAAAAGTAATACCAACAATAAGTATCAAGTTAAGCTTCCTAAAATTAACACGATTCATGTGTGAAATAATATAATCACCAATAATAATTGACATCATACAACAAACACTAACAACCACAAGACTAATAAAAATAAAAAATACAATATGGGCTAATGTAATATCAGATATTAAATTTGAAACATAAACACTAATAGCACTACGAGGATTACTAATAAGATAAATTGCAATTAAAGAAAACAAAGTATCAGAAATATTAATACCACTATTTGTAATAAGAAAATCCTCAGATGTAACATGCTTATTTAATGTTAAACCTTGAGCAATCATCGTACCTTGTGCAGGTCCAAGTCCTGGAAGAAGACCAAGAATACAACCTGAAATACTACCTGCAAAAACAGATCTTTTAAAATTATTATCTACATTAACACTATGAACCTCTTTTTGAGGTGGAATAATGTTATTTGAATTAAAATTATAAATCAAATTACTAACACTAAAAAGACCTGAAAGCATACATAATAGACTAATATTACTACTAACGTTACCTGTTAGCATAATACAGCCAAGAATACCAGATATTAGAAATACTAAAATTGACAAAAGCTTGATATTATAATTACCACGCGTTTTAATAAAAATAATACACATGATAAAAATAAGAAGATATCCAATATAATCCTTTAATAAATCATATATCATTGGTAGAATTATAAATAAAAATGGCATTATTATAATAAGAAGTACTATTGAAAGATATCCACCAAAACTAACAAGTCTTATAACCTCATATGCTCGTCCTTCAAAAAGAAGCTTATGTGCAGGTTGAATTGACATAACGGTATCTTCTGATGGAATTGCTACTGTTATTGATGGTATAAATTCAAACATAGCATGAGTAATTGCAATTGATATAAGAAAACTTGCAATTGTCAATGCTGAAATATAATTTAAAAGTAGTGTTGATGCTGAAAATATTACAATACCTACTGTATTAACATGTAATGAGGGAATCATTCCTGTTATTATTCCAGCAAGTATTCCTAGAATTATTGCTATAAATATATTAATCATAATAAAATAATAATACTAATTTTATAAAAAGTAATACTTATGTTTTTTGTGTAAATTATTTAAAATAAGAAAGTTCTAAAAAAAATAGTAGTTTTTTCAATATAAAAAAAAGAAGATAATATGTAAATAAACTTACATTAATCTTCTTACATCTGTAACTTCAACACTTTGAATATCATCAATGTTTGCTAAAGCTTCTTCTACAGGTTCTGTTCCACCTTCACCATCGTCAACAACAATAGTTACATTAAGTGCAACAAGTCCAAATCCAATAGGTTCTTCTTCAATTCTTTCAAGAACATCACTATCAACTGTATCTTGGATTGTTTGTTTTAATGCTTCTAAGTCTACTTCAGGACTTTCAGGCATAACTTTTAATATAGCTGCTACATCAGACATTATAGATTTCCTCCCTTTTAATTTTATATTTTTTTTTAAAGTTTTTAATTTAATAGACGAACTTATGGTCCTTTAAATCCACATTCACATTCGTATTCGTGACCAAAAGTTCTGCATTTAGGACATCTGTATATTACAGAATCACATTCTGGGCAGTGGAATTTAACGTATTCATCTATTGGTGAAATTTCTTGTTTACATGATGTACAAATCATTTCTTCTACCATTTTAGTTTTCCTCCTATATGTGTATAAAATTCATTTTCTGAAAATTGATTGTTTAAAAATCGAAAAATCCTATCTGGATATTTTCCATTTAATATAAAACAGTCTACTTGATAATCAAGTAGTAATCGTGGTAAACATTTATCTACACAAGTTTCATCAAAAAATAATAGTTCATTTGGACTTATATCTTGGATAAGCCTTTTGTTTTTTGAGTAAATGTTACCATTATATATACCATTTATATTTGTTAATATTAATAATTTCGCATTTAACTTATGTGCAATCCAACATGCAATAGAATCACTAGTCACATCCCAACTATGAGCAAGTGGATCTAATTTCTTTAGTAATTCATATGATAAAATAAGTGGAATTTTACCATTTTTATGTACTTCATCTATTTCATCAAAACTCCTAACTGCTATAATATCATCACACATATCACATATCTGACTTCCTATTATATCCATACACATTATAGCATTCCAGTGATTAGTATCATCTGTGAAGTTATATTTATTGTTATATTCACGGAGTTTATTTGCAAGTTCTCCTCCACCATTAATGAGGATAATCTTTTCATCTGATTTTCTAAATACCTCATATAAGTCCATTATATATTCAGGGTAAAGACTTCCTCCAACTTTAATGACATAAACCATTTTATAATCACTTTATAGTAGTTTTAAATGTCCAGTCATTGCATCTATTTCTTTATCAGAAGCTGGACCTATTCCTATACATGTTCTTGTTGATGGTTCTATTTGTGTGTGTCCTGCATCTGTTATTAGAGTACATGGTAGTGATGTTGTATTTTTTATTTCATGGAAAAGTTTTAGAAGTTCTTTTTCTGATCCTACTTTAAGTACTACTTTTTTTTGTCCTTCATGTTCCCATTTTCTTTTATCATAACGGTCTGCTTTTTTATATGCATTTAATGATGCATGACATGCTTGTGCTGCTATTTTTCCTTTTCCCATCTTAAGGTCTGTTCTCATTACTATTGCTTGTTTCATTATTATCTATTTCCTTGTAATTTATTTTTTTTAATAAAATCCATTTTCTGGTCTTAATCTTTCACCAATACGCATTGTATCAACACTATAAAGTTCCATTCCTGGTATTATTACACGTACAACAGGAATTTTAATATCACGTGTTAAATCAACATAGTATGCATCATTTACATCTGATTTTTCAAGTTGTTTCATTGTAAATTCTATATTTTCACGGAATGTATCATGTGACATGTTTGGCATATCTTCAAGATTTATTTGTTTATCTGATTGCATAAACCAGTGTTTATTTAATCTTTTCATACGATCATATCCTGCATTACGTAGTAAGTTTGCACGTGTTGTATCTTCACGTGTTCCATGTATCTGTGTTGCTCGGCTTTGTGCTACTTCTGTTATTGCACGTATTGCTGCTATTGTTGGATCAAGATGTGTTCCAATTCCAAGAGTTAGTAGTGCTGGATCTTTAAGAGTTAAATCTTCTGATACTGCTCCTATTGTTGGTATCTGATTATCAGATGTTAGATCTATTAGTTTTATTGATACATTTGCATCACTAAATTTCTTAAGTAATTCTTGTATGTATTCATTTTGAGTATTATCACATATAATTTCAGGTTTTACTTTTCTAAATGCTTCAAATAAACTCCATGCATCACGTTCTATTACTTCCATCATTCCATGAAATATTGCTTCTTCAATTGTATTTCCTGAGGCAAGTCCATTTGTATTTGAGTAGAATAAATGTTTAACATCACTACTATTATATGGGTGATATACTGCATTTGCTGGTATTAGTATTTCAGCACCTGTTTTTATTGAATATCCTTTTGTCCATTCAAGTGTATCATCATGGTATATGTCTTTTGGAAGTATGAGACTTTCAGGATCTAGTGATGTTTCAGGGTTATATTTTTGGTTTATGAATTTATCGCTATCCTGGATTTCTGCTGAGTATCTTTCTATAGCTTCCATGATTGATGATACTTTTGCATGTGTTTCATTTGGTCCTTTTCCTGCATATACACTTACAGCACCTTCCTCTGCCATTGGTCTTACTGATGTAAATACTGGTATTTTTATCCGGTCAAGATGGGTGATATTTGATGTTCTTGTTAATCCTATGTCTTTTGTGATTTTTTCAATATCATGTAGTGTATCTTCAGGCGATTGTGTGCGGTGTGTTGACTTTTTATATTTAATTTGTGATTCGTTTAACATAAAATAAAGTCTCTTTATAAAATTTTTTTTTATCAATATAATAGTTAGTTTTATGATTAATTGTATTTAAATAAGATTGATTAATAAATAAAATATTTTATAACTATAACTGTAGTTTAAATATAACTCATAAAAAGAAAAATTTAGATAAAAAAAAGAGGGGGGGGGGTGGGGGTTATAATTTATCGTCTTAGTGGCTCTGTTATTTTCCAACTGTTTGAATTTAGTAATTCATCTGCTTGTTTTTTAGCATGTTTATATTCACGTGTTTTTCTTTGGATAAGATTTTTGAAATAATGTACTCTTTGTGTTTCATCATATGCTTTTTTAATGAGTTTGTATTCTTCATAGTTATCTGCTATCATTACACGTTCAAAGACTTTCTTATTTCTATAATTTAAATACCTAAATATTTGATTATAAAGATTTGGATCATCTATTAGCTGTGTGAACTTTGATTTTATCTGATTGAAGTATGCTGGTTTATATTCTTCAGGTGTTTCTGAAAAATTGGTAAATTCATAAGTTAAAAGATCACGGAATAATATCTTCTTTTCATCCTCATTATCCATATCCTGTGCATATGCTTTACGAAGTAAGTCAAATTCTTCATGTGTTTCTGATATTATTACTTGTTGGAATATTTTCTTATTTGAATAATTTACATTACTAATTAAGTCATTATAGTATACAGAATCTTTTAGTATTAATAGGAAGTCATCACGTAGTGCTTGGTAGTATGTTTCTTTAAATTGTTCTTTGATTTTATTATATCTCATTATTCCAAGTGATACTTTACGATTTAGCAGATGTTTTTTATATCTTTCATACTGATCAAATTCCTTGAAAACTTTAATCATAAGATTTATTACATCTATTGAGTTAAGGAATCTTAGATCTCCTGCTGTTGTTGAACTTGTTGCATACCATCTTCTGATAAATAAAAATTCCTTAAGGAAGTATATTCTTTTAGCACAAAATAATGCTTTATAGAAGAAAACATTATCTTCAAAGATAAGTCCTTCAGGGAAGCGTATGTTATTATCCATTATGAATTTACGATTATATAGTTTACTCCATGGTGTTACACTTGCTTCAAACATTAAATCTCCAATATCCTCATGACTAAATACATTTTCGCCAACACATTTTGCTATTTTATCCATTGAGTAAACTTCTGTTTCATAGTAACGATCATTTGGATGATCATAGTTTATTGCCTTAAAAAGTACAAAGTCAACATTTTTTTCTTCAGCCTTTTTATAGGAATCTTCAAGAGCATTAAGTTCTAGTATATCATCTGAATCCATTAAGAATAGATATTTACCAGTTGCCATATCCATTCCACGATTTGTAGCTACAGCATGACCACCATTTTCTTGTCGTACTACAGTCATTCTTGGATCTTTTGCAGCATATTCATTTAGTATGTCAATTGAATTATCAGGTGATCCATCATCTATACAGATAATCTCAATATCTTCTAATGTTTGATTTACTATACTATCAAGGCAATCACGCAAGTAGTTTTCCACATTATATACTGGTATAACTACAGATACTTTTACCATTTTATATCATTTCCTCCACTTATCTTTTTTTTAGGTAAATCTTATTTGTTTCTGTTTCTTAGATTTCTTAGTACTTCTGTCATTTTCCAGCTGTTGGATGTCATGATTTCATCTTTGATTTTTCTTTGTTTTCTGATTTGTTTGTCAAGTTTTTCTGTATCATCCATTAGTGTTTCATATTCCTGGTTTACATCTGTTGCTATTTTTTGTATAACATTATATGATGCTTTTCTAACTTCATCCTCTGGGTATTTATCTTTTAATTCATCTTTATATTTAAGATATTTTTGTAGCATATCATATCCTATAAAGTTATCAGATAGTAGTATTTCTTCAAAGAGGCATTTTTTAATTTCCTTAAATTCATCAAGTTCAGGGTTTGTTTCAGGATTTTCCAGATATTTTATGAAGAACATTTCATCATCTTGGAAGTATTCATCAGGGTTATTGAAGATTTTTGGTACTATTTGTTGTAGTTGTTCATCATTTAAGTTATCCTGGAATTTCAGATAGTTAATGAATTCTTTTTTATATTCTCTAAGTGGAGATTCAAATCCTGCATCTTTTAGTATGTCCATTGTGTCTTTGAAGTGTTGAATGTATGCTTCCTTTTTTTCGTAAGTGTCGGTTTTTACATTTACTCCCCCACTTACTGAGTGGTTATATCCATATAAGTCTGTGTTTATTACATGTATTTCATCAAGTGTTGTTAGAATGTTTGCCAAGAATATTGGATCCTGTCCTCGTATAAGATCTGGGAATTGTATGTTGTTATCTTTTATGAAACTAGTTTTGTATATGTTTTTATAAAATGCCCATGGTATTCCATATTCTACTGGTTCTAGTACATCTTTTTGTATGAAGTAACTAAATCTTGCTGCTTTTGGATCATATTCTTTTTCAATACTTCTATCTTGTTTTATTCGTCTTAGGTTTGCACATACTATATCTGCATTGTTTTTATGTCCATACATGTACATTTTTTCTAATGCTTTTTCATCAAGGAAGCTATCATCTGCATCTAGAAATGCTATGTATTCACCAGTTGCTTGTTTAATCCCATAATTTCGTGCTTTTCCTGATCCTTGATTTTCTGTTTTATATATTTTTATGAATGGATATCTTATTTTAAGATTTTCTAGTGTTTGTTGTGCATCATCTGTTGAGCCATCATTTACACAAATTACTTCTATATCTTTTAGTGTTTGGTTTGTTATACTTTTAAATGTATCTTCTAGAAATTCTGCTTGATTATATACTGGCATTATTATTGAGATTTTTACCATTTTTCTTATTCCTCTTCTTTTTTTTATCTTATCTAAATTTTTTTTTATTCGATTATAAATAGTGGTGATGAGTATTTGTAGTATAGTTTTTGGAAGTTAGGTTTTAGTTTTTTAACTTTATTTTCATCTACTTGTTTTAGTACTTTATTTATACTTCTTCGTGTTGGCATATCGAGGTTTTTTATGTCCATATTGTTATTTTCAAGTATTATTTCAATGTATCTAAATAGTCTGTTATAAAATAGTTTTTCAACATCCTTATTTTTATAATCATGTTTATTAAATACATCAAATATGTCAAGAACTCGGTTCATTGGTAGTGTAAATGAACTAAATGTATTTGATGATGAGTTTGGATTTGATTCTCGATAGTAGTAGAATGCATCTGGAATATAACGGATTTTACGAGCTAGCATTGCTGTTTCATAGAAGAATGGATTATCAACCCATCCACCTGCTGGTTCTTCAAGAAGTTTGATATTATTTTCTTCTAAAAATTTTCTTCGATAGATTCCACTCCAAATTGATGGGTGTCCTTCAATAAATAATGGTTCATCATCTAATGTAAATGAGCTATTATTTTCTAATCTATCTTTTGCTTGATCTATATTTAGTGTGAAAGTATTATCTAAGTAGTCATATTGGTGGTAGAAGTTTCCTTTTATGATATCAACAGTGTTATTTTCATTCAGGTTATATAATGTTTCAAACATTTTAGGGTCAATATAGTCATCAGTTTCAACAATTGCAATATAATCTCCACGAGCTTTGCTTATTCCAAGATTTACTTGGTATCCATAGCTTTTCTTATCAGTATTTATTATTTGTATTCTTGAATCTTCTTTTGCATATTTTTGTAGTATTTCAACTGTCCCGTCTGTTGATCCTGCATCTATACATATTATTTCAAAATCAGTTAATGTTTGATCTAGTACACTTTTAATACATTGTTCTATGTAATTTCCAACATTTAATGATGGCATAATTACAGATATTTTTGGGTTATTTTGAGGCATGCTTTTTTGTTTCTCCGTTAAATTTATTTTTTTATTAATTATATATAAATTAAAAAATTAAGAATTCATAATTTAATGACTTTTATCTTAAAAGAAGCATATATCTCTCTTTTAACGTTTGTGAAAATAATAATATTATATTATTATTCTTGTTTTTTTTACTATTATATATTTTATTTAAAAATAGTAATAAAGTTAACTTTTTATCATGTTCAAGCATGTTTTAATTATTTAAAAAAAAGAAAATAAAAAGAGTGGAGTTTATATAAATGAAATCACTTGTGAAGCATATACGAGTAATGCTGAAAATATGATTGTTATAAGCCATATTGCTTTATTCCACTTAAATATTTTTGATCCATCAAACATTGGAATTGGTAATAGGTTAAAAAATGCAAGAAATGCGTTTACATTAAAACCTATTGCACAAATAAGGGATATATAAAACATTCCAAAAGTATGAATGTATGGTGCTATAATTAATCCAAGTGCAAGGAATATTATGGCAAGTACTAAGTTTATAACAGGTCCTGCTAGAGATATAATTCCATCTTCTTCATATGAAATTTGACCAGTAAGAGATGATATATATACAGCTCCTGGTGCTAGAAATACAAATCCAAAAAATGATGTTATTACTCCAAGAAGAAGACCTAAATTCCATTTTCTAAATTCTGCATAAAATCCATATTTCTGAGCTGCAAATTTATGTCCTAATTCATGAAGTAAGAAACTTAGTCCTACAGCAATAAATGATAATGGTATAAGTATAAGAAATAAGCCCATACTGCCATTGTCACTGAAAAGATATGCAAAAATTAGTGTTATTATAATGATTGTTATTGATAAATCCTTAATTTCAATACGTGAAAAATGAACTATTTTAATTTCCCCCATTTTATTTTTAAATTTAAGAAGTCCTTTATTATTCTATAAAAAAAATTAAAAAAAAGAGAAAGAAACAAATTAATTTTTTTTTTGCTTCTAGGATCCAATCTGTATAGTTTTTGATAACTTATTAAGTAAACTAGCAGCTGAAAATGCTGCAAGCATACTTGTTTTTGGATTTTCAGGACTACTTACATTTGATGTTATAGTGGTTAATTCACCAAAACTTCCTTTAAGATGAATTTCATGAGTATTATTCTTAATTTTAGGATCTGCAATTATTTTAACATCAACATTTATTCCTGAAGCTAAGCTAAGAGTTGATGATACATTAATATTTTTTGGAAACTTCTCTACTGCTTCTGATGCTTTTCCTTCAAATAAAACTTTTTCTTTATCATCATCTAATGTAATTCCAAGTGAAACAGGAGGTTTTCTAGTTGTAAGTGATACTTCATATATCTCACCCATACGTGCAGCTTTCACAGTATCAATACCTGTTATTGCACCTGTTGGAAGATATATTGTTGCATTATTATCTGATGCTAATTTTTCAAGATTACATCTAAATTCATCATCCATTAATGCTCCTACACTCATAATAACTACATCAACACCACTTTCTACTACTTGTGGTATTACTGATTTTACAGCACCTTGTGATGCTGATTCGAGTATTAAATCACTTTTTTCTATTAATTCATCAACAGAATTTATGGCTTTGGCTCCTATTTTGTCTGCTAGTTGTCTTGCATTTTCTATATTCATATCATAGAAGTATGCTAGATTAACATCCATCTTTCCTTCTAATTGAAAATTTACTAATGTTTTGGCAATAGATCCACAACCTATGATACCTATATTCATCAAATTATCCACTTTCTCCTAAATTTTTTTATTCTACTTTTTGTAATGATTGTTTTTTAATTGAAGATTTTTGGTTGTTGTTGAAGTGGTGCTTTTGCTTTTTTACTTAAAGCAGCATGGTATTGTGCAAGTTTATTTTGGTCAATAATTATAATATCTCCAACTGCTGTTACAATTTCATATGGAATATCAATTATATCTTCTGCTGCCATAATTGGTTGTTCTTCTTCTTCCTCATCTGGTACTAATCTCATTGAGTTTCTTAGTACATCACGTAGTCCACCAACACTTTTTGTATCTTCTGCCATTGGTTTGGTTTTGAAAAATGAAATTCTTCCTTTTTTAATGTTTAATACTACTTCTTTTACTTTCCCTACGTATTTTCCTTCTGTGTTGTAGATGCTTTTGTCATAAAAACTTTTTAAATGTATCATTTTATATCACACTCGATTTTTTTAAGTTAATCCTTAATTTTCTTTTATATAAATATTCTTTTACATTTTTCAAGTATCTAATAATATTTATATTAAATCCTATATTTTTTCTCTCTTTTTTTAATATTTTCCAATTAAAAAGAATATTTTCTAAACTGTTAATAATATATATTTGATTTATTATATATTTATTTTCTTTAAAAAAGTAAAGTTTAAATTAAATTTATCATTCATCATACTAAATTTAAGATAAAAGATAAAATAAACCCTAAATAATAAAATAAAATGAAAAACAAAAAATACTAATAGAATAACAAAATATTTTTTTAGAATATTATTATATATTTATTGAGAGATTAAACATGTGGGATACAAGTAAAGATTACAGATTAAAAGTTGCAGAAAAGTCAATAGAAGACTTTATACGAGTTGTTGAAGGATCAAATTTACGTGGATCATGGAATAAAAAAAAGGTACGACTTCTTGCAAAAGATATGAATCCTGATATTCAAACATTATATTATTCATACATTACACCAGCAGAAATGGCTCAAACACCACAAATGGAAAGTTTACTAAATAGTATTGATGAAATTATTGAAAATCTTGGTGGTGAAGATTACTCTAAGAAATTCCAAGCTGAACTAAATCGTGAAGAACGTGAAAAAATAGAACTTCCACTTTCTAAGATGAAATTCTTCTTTAATACATTTAGAGGATTACCTGATAGACTTAGACTTGGAGAAGTTGATGATCCTGTAATGGGTGTTGATATTAAAGTTGGTGAACTTGTAAGTGTAAGTAAACATCCAAGAACAGATAATTTAATGGTATGTAATGTTAATCTTGGAAGTCGAGCAATAACAGTTATAACAAATGATTTATCTGTAAAAGATAATGACCGTGTAGCTGTTGCTCTTCTTCCACCAACAGCATTTATGGGAATTTCAAGTGAAGGAATGTTTTTAGGTGCAGGTGAAGGAATTCTAAAAGATGTAGAAGGTGATCTTGGAGCACTTCCACAACATTTTGATGTAGCAGCACTTAATGAAACACGTAACATGGTAGATCAATATCTTAAAGATTAAGAAATTATACTTCATCTTATTTTTTTTCTTTTTTTTCTAATTTTTTATATGATTATTTATTTCATCAAGACTTGAAATAAGACTACTTAACTCATTTTCACGAATTTCAGTGTCCATATCAAGAAGATATGTTTTATAGATATTAATTGCAATAACAACTACAATTATTACAGATGCAAATATTAAAATTAATTCAACTGATATTTGAGCTTTATCATCGAGAAAATTCATATAAGTCCTCCAAGAAGTACAGTTTTAAAAAATATGCCACTTATATAATATATTCCAAGGGAGGTTGGTATTATTATGAGGCTAAATTGTAGTGCTTTTTTATAGTTTGAATACATTACAATTGAAAGTAGAAAACTTATAAGAATTGAATGAATAATGATATATCCAATACTGACAATTGGCATTATTCCAATTAGTGGATTTGTACGTCCTGCATGTTGAATAAATTCAGCATATAAACTTATCATTGAAAATGAAAATGGTATTGCTATAATTGATGATATTAAAAGAAACATTACAGACATCATAATACTTGCACGTCGTTCACGCTTTAGGATGATATTTTCTGTAAGATCTTCTGAAATCATAACTAGAATGTCAGCAAGGTTTGCTCCAGATTCTTTTGAATGTATTATTATTTCAAATGTATGATGTAAGTTTTCAGATTTATTTCGTTTTGCTATATTTAGTAGAGATTCATTAAATGGTTTTCCAAATCGTATTTCTGTTAATGCTCTTTTTATTTCATTATTAAGATATCCTTTTGTATTTTGTGATATTTCATATAGTGCTGATTCAAGTCCTAGTCCTACTTTAAGAAGACTTGAAAGTTGATTTAGGTATTGTGGTAGTTCTGATTCTATTTTGTCTTTAATTTTCTCATTTTTATAGATTATATAGTTTATAATTAGAATTGTTGGTATGAAAAATGCTATTATACAACTAAGTTTTGAGATATTTAATATCCATGATATTATGAATGTTATGATGGATAAAATTAAACTTATTAGTACTATTATTATGACTAGTTCTTCAATTTTTATATAGAAATTTATTTTTATGAGTGTTTCTTGTATTGAATTTAGTTTTTGTTCTGATATTGTGTTTTTTATGAGTTGTGATGTGATGTTGATTATTTTTTTATACATAACAAAATTATTACTAATATATCTTAAAAGTATTACATTTATATTTTTTTAAAATAAGCAAAAAAAATTATAAAAAAAGAAAAAAATAAAAAGCGATCTTTTAAATTTTAAATTACAAAATCAAGTTTTTTAGGAAGTTTACGTGTTAAAACTTCAGGATTATTAGAAACTAAAACATCATCCTCAATTCTTACACCCAGTTCTCCAGGAATATAAATACCAGGCTCAATTGTAATAACCATATTCTCCTCAAGTAAAGAATCATTATTAAATGATATATTTGGTGACTCATGAATATCTAAACCAAAACTATGACCAGTACTATGAATAAAATAATCACCATAACCATAATCTGCAATTACATCACGTGCAGCTTTATCAACATCACTACATTTAACACCAGGTGCTACTACATCATATGCTGCCTTTTGAGCTTCAAGTACAATATCCCATATTTCTTCTTGACGTTCTGTATCTATAAATGTACGTGTTATATCAGAACAGTAATGATCATAGCGTGCTCCCCAGTCAACCACAATAGGAGTTTCCACCTTATTATCTGTAGGAACACTATGTGGTGAACTTGAACGTACAGCTGATGCTACAATAGTATCAAAAGCAGGATTATTTGAACCATTAATATTCATATTAAATTCAAGTGTTGCAGCTGCATATTTTTCAGATTTTGTAAAGTCAATTTCATATATTGATTTTGAAGCAATTTCTATAGATTTTCGAATTTTATCAATTTCATCAGATGTTTTTATCATCCGTGCTTTTTCTATTGCATCAGACATTTTAAGCTTTGAAATGTCATTAGTTAAGTATTTTAGATATTCAAAGTCAACACTTCCTTCAACTGCAATATTACCTACTAGTAGATCTTTTATTTCTGATAATTTTTTAATATCACACGTTTCAATTTTACTTTGAGCTTCTGCATCTTGTTTATCAATACTATTTACATATAATATTGGTTCATCATTTGCTATTACTAGATATGCAAAGCTTGTTGGATAAAAGTCTGATATGTATTTAATATTTTCAGGTTTAAATACAAACATTGAATCAAAGTTTTCCTCAGTTAGTTTGTCTATTATTTTTTCATTATTCATTATAAATCATCTATATCTTTTTAGTTTTTTTTTTATATTAAAAATTTTAATTTTTTATATTTATATTATTATATAAGAT